>JACPZN010000151.1 GCA_016195505.1 Nitrospirota bacterium
CAACGACGGCCACGGTCGGGAGCATCGCCGGCAGTGTATTAAACCTGGCCCCGCCCATCCCAGCCCCTGCGGTTGCGGGAACCGGGACGCAAGTGTACCTGCTGCAGTGTATTACGTATCAGGTGATTCCCCCTCCTGATCTGAACAATCTCTGTCAGGGGACTGCCCCGTGTCTCGTGCGGGGGGTGGCGCCTGGCGCCGCGCTAGATTGCAATGTGGCGGGAAGTAGTTGTTTGCCAATCATCAATGGGATTGAGGATCTCCAGCTCGCTTATGGTTGTGATGGGTGTAACTTGCTCGTCAATAATGGAATTCCAGATAGGAGCATCGACGACCAGAATGGCTCTAACACGTTCGACCAAGCCGATTTCATTACAAACAGCACATGGGCTGCAGCCCCACTGACTCCCGATAAGATCAGGCTCGTGCAGCTTACGATTGTGGCCCGAGAAGCTGCAAACCAGGATCAGGGCTTTGGGGAGGGCCGGGGGCCAGCCACCAGCACCGATGTACCGCTTGTGGTCTCCGATCACAATCATGCCAACGGTGTCTTCATAGCCGGTGACTTACCTCCCGCAGGCGCCACGATGGTTGCGTATCAACAACAGCGGCGGCGAGTCATGACCCGGACGGTGGAATTGAGAAATGTGGGAAATTGAGGTAGGAGATCTATGAACACACCATCCGCTGAATATCCTCTCTTGGTCGGTGAAGCCAATTGCCAGGCAGGCATGACCCTTTTGAGTATCATGATGATTCTTTTCATGATGACCTCGTTAGGTATTTTAGCTCTGGCGGTGAGCGGGATGGAAAACAAGATGGCTGGCTCAATGCGAGCCGTTGAGGCGGCGGCAGATGCGGCGGAGTCTTGTGTCGGAACGAGCGTCAACATTATTCGGCAGACACTGCTCGCAGGGAGTGTCCCAGTCTCCCTTCAAAGTTCTTCCATACCAGCCGGTCCGGTGCCCGTTGGCAATGTAAATATCCTGAATCAGGAAATCACCAGCATGTCGTTGCTTAACAATCCCGATCTCGCCTTCGGCACTGGGTCGATTCCTAATATCGTGTTGAATATCAACAACTATCAGGTGTTCGGGGACATTGACAAGTCATACCAAAAGCCGAGGTCCGGATCGGGCCAGCAAATGTCAGCGGGGTACGAAGGCGTCGGCAATTCGTCGGCTGATGGAGGCCTCGATATTTTCTACCGAATCGACTGTTGGGCAAACAACGCAGCGAGTGGCAATACGAGTCGCATTACGACAGTCTATGACTGTGTATTCAGCGCAACCGCCGGTTCGTGCCAGAGTTAACCGGAGAGGAGCGTCTTGTGTCAACGAAAACCGCCAGCCGGATTAAGAACACCTCGACCGATGAACCAAGGGGGGCAACATGAAGCGGATCAACCATCTCCTGTTCGCTATGTTCATCGTGATCCTTGGAGTCTTGTCTGGGAATCCTGGATTGGCTCAAACAATAGGGAACTACACGGCCTATCCCCCCTTTATGAATCAGACAGTTCCTCCCTTGGTGATGCTGGTGATGGACAAAGACCACCGGCAGTTTCTCAGGGCCTATAACGACATCACCGATCTGGACGGGGACGGGACACTCGATACAACCTATAAGGACACGATTGCCTATGACGGCTATTTCGATTGGACGAAGTGTTATACCTATGTTGCCGCGAACAATCGCTTCGAGCCTGCGGCATCAGGAAGCGGAGCCAATGGGCATTATTGTGCAGGACAATGGAGCGGAAATTTTCTGAATTGGGCGACGATGGCGCGTATCGATGTGCTGCGCAAGGTGCTCTACGGGGGGCACCGGATTGTGGATACCGCCACAACCACGGTGCTCTCGCGGACGCTTCTTCCCCAGGACGCCCACTCCTGGGCCAAGGCCTATACCGGGACCGATATTGCGCAACTGACCCCGGTTGCCTGGCCCAGTATCACCTTCTGCAACACCAATACGTTGGGCACCCAGACCTCGTCCCTAGTCATGATCGCCAATGGCAACTATCCTTACGCAGCCAGCACAGAAAACAAACAGTGTGTCTATCAGCAGAATACATCCTCGACTTCCCCCTATGGTCCCGCGTTTGTCCCCACCTACACCTACAACACCGACGTGCTAGTCTGTGTGCCCGCGATGCTGGAAGCGACCTGCCAGACCTATACAGATACGCTCGGCGTCAACCACTACAAGCCGGTGGGACTTATGCAGTCGATGGGCCTGGATCGCAACGGGACAGCGACCACGACAGACGATATCATCCATATGAAATTCGCGCTCATCAGCGGGAGCTATGGCGCGCATACAAGCGGGGGGGTACTACGCAGCAACGTGGTGGACGTCAATTCTGAGATCGATCCGGCCACCGGCATGATCGCGGCGACCTCCCAAATTATCGCCAATCTCGATCGGTTCAAGATTCTTCAATACAGCAGACCGGCCCAACCACACAATTTCAAGCGGCGAGTCCCGATAGTGGCCTGTTAGGCCTTACCGTTGCGTCTTCCTGGCAGGATCCGTATGCGACCTGCCCTTACTGTTCGAAACCGTTTGTGCTCCTCTTAAGTGATCCGAGACCCTCATATGATTCGGACGAGCTTCCAGGGTCGTATTGGCCCAAAGCCATCAGCACGTCGGATGTTCCGAGCGTGCAGACGCTGATGGCGAACGCGAACATCAACGCTCTGGAAGGGATCGGGAATGTGTATATCGGACAGTCAGGGGCAGTGAATGATCGAAACTGCACACCCAAGGCGGGGAATTTTGCGAACATGCGGGGACTCTGTATTGAAGAACCGACGAAACAGGGTTCGTATTACTTGGCCGGTCTCGCCAACTATGCAAAGACTAATGATCTTCGGCCCGACAAGCCGATTGCCCAGAGCCTCTCGACCTACAGTGTGGTAACCAACCCCCCGTTTCCGACTTTGACCTTTCAGGTCGGTACGAAGCAAGTGCAGATTCTCCCGGATTTCCATGATGGATGTCCGACTTCTCCGTAGGGCAACTCCCGACCGACACCGATTGGACGACCGAGCAGGGGAACGGCTTCACTTCCTGTTATGACTTGATGTGGGACGATGCGGACTATGGCTGGGATTACGAATTGGACGTGCGCTATCGCATCTATGTAAGCACGACGACGACCCAAATTACCGTCAAAACAAAAGGGTTATACGGAGCTGCAGGACATACCGACTATGCCGGGTATTTTATTAACGGTGTCAGTGGTGCCGGACAGTACCTCGATGTGGTCTGCGGGGGCCAAGCAGGATTCAGCGATTGCGATATCTACACCGCCGTCAATGCAGCAAGTGACGGAATGGGCAATTCTGTGATGCAGCGTACCTTTACTGTTAGCGGAAGCACTGCAACGGTTTTGCAAGACCCATTCTGGTATGCCTCCAAGTATGGGGGGTTTAAAGATCAAAACGGCAGTAAGACACCGGATCTAACCCAGGAATGGGACCAAGACGGCAACGGGGTGCCCGATACCTATTTCTATACGTCGAATCCATTGCAGTTGCAGTCACAACTGGGCGCGGCGTTCGTGTCGATCCTCAATTCGGCCGGCGCTGGAACGGCGATCTCGGTGCTGGCAAACTCATCGAGCGGCGATGGAGCGCTGTTTCAGTCTTTCTTCTTCCCCAGCGTGCTCGAACCGGCCACGTTGAACGAAGTGGACTGGGTCGGCTATACGCAAGGGCTCTTTGTCGATACCTACGGCAATGTTCGAGAAGACACCGATGGGGATGGGCGCCTGATCTATCAGAACGATCTCATCGTCCAGACCTTCTACGATAGCAATCCGGCCAGCCTGACCTATGGCTCGACATTGGCGAACAAGTTCGTCGATGCCAACGGAGATGGGCTGGCGGACAGTACTATCCCGAGCCAAACGAATGTGCCACTCACCAATGTCGTTCCGGTTTGGGAGGCGGGCAAGCAGCTCGCCTTGATGTCACCTGCTGCGCGCAACATTCAAACCTGGGTGGATTCGAATAACAACGGCCTTGTCGACGGGGGCGAGGTGATCCCGTTCACGACGGCGAATGACACCACCCTGGCGCCTTATCTTCGGGCAGGAGCCGCTCCGTACACAGCTGACAACATCATCAATTTTATTCGAGGGACCCAGGTGGCTGGGATGCGGGATCGACAACGCATGGTCAACGGCTCGCTCCAGGTGTGGAAACTGAGCGACAATATTTATTCCACGCCGACGGTGGTCGGAGCACCCAAGGAACGGTTCGACATCCTCTATGGCGACTCGACCTATACCGCGTTCTACCAGCAATATCTCACTCGGCGACAGGTCATCTATATGGGTGCCAATGACGGGATGCTGCATGCCATCAATGGCGGCTTCTACCATCAAGGAGACGACTCCACCACACCGACGACCGAGCACGGGTGGTTCACCACCATGCCGACCAACAACTCGGGGGGCCCTCACTTAGGCGATGAGTTGTGGGGATTTATCCCGTACCAATTACTCCCTCAGCTCCAGTGGCTCACGCAGGTTGGCTACACGCACGTGTATTACGTCGATCTCAAACCGAAGGTGACGGATGTGAAGATCTTCACTCCCGATGCCGATCATCCGAATGGATGGGGCACGATTCTGATTGGTGGATTCCGCTATGGGGGAAGCTGCGGGACCTGCACCGCGGCGAACGGGGCACCTCCCATGACCGTCACGGCCAACTTTGGGAGCGGTGTGCAGACGCGCACGTTCTATTCAGCCTACTTCGTGTTGGACATCACGAACCCGGAAGTCAGTCCGAAACTCCTCTGGGTGTTCTCGGATAGTACCCTGGGGCTGACGACGAGCTATCCGGCGGTGGTGCGGACCAGCGCGCCGGGCTCCAATACGGATAACACGCTGGCGAAGTGGTTCGTCGTGTTCGGTTCGGGGCCCACCAGCTACGCCGGCAGTGTCGCTCAGCTAGCGCAAATGTATGCCATCGATCTGACGGCGGGACCAGGCGCGGGCAATTCGCTGGTCACCAAGATGCCCGTTGGGCTCACCTGGAACTCCTGGATGGGGGACATGATCTCGCTGGACAAAGATCTCGATTGGCGCGCTGACGCCGTCTATTCCGGCCGAGCAATTAACGACGGAGTAACTCCGTGGAGAGGGAAAATGTACCGCCTGACGACAGGCGGATGCAGCGCCGTCCCCTGTACACCGGCAACTTGGGGATTTTCTTCAGGGGGCACTCGGACCCCGACAGAGGTGCTGGACACATTCCCGGCAAACAATGCCCACATACCTGGACCGATCACCAGCAGTCCAACAATCACGCTCGATGACGGAGGGAAGGTGTGGCTCTTTTTTGGGACTGGTCGGTACTTTAACCAAACAGATAAGACCGATACATCGGTCCAGTACTTGTTCGGGGTAAAAGACTCTGTCCTGGGCCCATCTACGCCCTGTGTCCAAACTTCCACCACCAGTTGTTGGGTTAATAACCTGGTGGATGTGTCGAGCGCCACGATTTGTACGACCTGCACGGGGGGAACGAACCAAGTCACGGGCGTGACCGGCGTCACGACGCTTTCAGGTTCGGCGACCACGACACTGCAGGGCCTGGTGGCCTCGATGGATGGGTGGTTTACGACGCTGCCGAACGCTGGGGAGCGCGACATCACGCCGCCGACCTTGGTCGGCGGGACCGTGCTGTTCCCCTCCTTCATTCCCAGCACCGATGTCTGTATTGCGGCGGGGACAGGTAACCTCTACGCCCTGTAC
>JACPZN010000152.1 GCA_016195505.1 Nitrospirota bacterium
AGTGAGAGGGAATGAGCGGAAAGTAGCGCTGCTATACGACCGTTTTACGACCGCAACCTGTATCTCGTTCAAGCCCTGTTCGGTTCCTCAAGCTCTACTATTTGCGAACCTTGCGATTCGAAATCCCCAGAAGCAAAATGAACTGGTCAAAGCCCTGTCCAAATTATGAGCGGGCACAACCATGCGACTTGCTCTATTTCACGACTTCGCCGGTGCACTTGTAGCTCTTATAGAGGGGCCAGAAAAGAATTCCCCAGCCCAGGTCACTTTCCACATTCGTCAATCTGACCTTAATCCCTTGTTTCGCCGCTTCCTCGTTCAGCGTTTCAACACAACCATCATTCGTATAGGCACTGACGACGATCTTTTGTGGAGCGCCCGTACTATCGGGGATGAGGTAGTGCGGCCCACAACCGCCCAATAAAAGTGCCAGCGAGTAGCTGAATGTCTGCTTCATTGTTCCCTCCCCAAGTTCTACTATTATTTGCGAACCTTGCGATTTGAGGTCCCCAGAAGCAAAACGACCTCGTCATAGCCTTGCCCAAATTATAAGCGGGGCACAACAATGCGACTTACTTTATTTCACGACTTCGCCGGTGCACCTGTAGCTCTTATAGAGGGGCCAGCTCATCCCGACCCCTTTTTCTTCTTGCCGTGCCTTCTCTTTGCGGCTCAGTCGGCGGGGGCCCGCGCTCGCCCTCCAAAGCGAGGAGCGGGTCCGCCATATGTGGAGGCCGCGTGGACCGAGTTCGCTTATTGTGGGCCTACGAGCACCGCCGTGCCCGAATACCCACAGACCCGCTTCGTGGTAAAGCCCCTGTTGGTTGACAAGGTTTCGATCGTCGGCGCGACCCCATTCCAAATCAAGACCAGCCCACCGGCCCCGATCTGGCCTTCCAACCGTGTGTTGGTTATATCGACCTGCTCGTCGGGAATCCCAAAAAGCTCGGGGCCGGTCCTATCAAAGCCCCGGCAATCGCCGCCTTGCGTAAACGTCCGGTTCCCGTTCACCGTGTACGTCCAGTTACAGTGCTTCGTGTCATAGACAATGGGGCCGATGGTGGTATGCTCCGCCAACGCGTCGCTGGGGTAGGGGCCTGGAGAGATGAGAATGCCTCGTTCGTCCACGGCGGCGTGGCCCCGGCCGTCGTAGGTGATAAGCCCGGTCGCGTGGGAGGTGGCCGCGCTCCCGCCTCCGATCGGCCGCAAGTCCGGCAGGGCCGTGAACTCGCTTGAGCTGGAACAGGTCACGACCATCGTGTACCGATACGTGCCCTGTAAGAAGCTGTTCGGATTGGCCAAGTTCAACTGGGCCGTGGCCGACACGGACACGAGCGCCATGAGGCTGGCGACGAAGATTGATGTGAGGCACCATTGAGTGCGCATGGTGATTCCTCCTATTTATATGTATGTGCGGCCTCAGCTCGAACGGAGGAATGCGCCCGCAGTCCCTCCACGTTTCTACGTTGTCGAACGCCGCCGACCGCTCCCTGGCCCGGGTGTTCCTCACAGCGGCCTGCGCCTTCTAGACGAGCCCACCGGCACGTGTGACTTCCTCATTCAGGAAGGACACAACCGATGAGGAACCTGCTAGCGTGATTGACGAAGCGCCCGCCGGTGACTCGGCGGGCCGTGATGGCCCGGTGGATTAAGGTGGTCTTCCATGGTCACCTCCTCGTTGGTCCGGAGTGACGGGGAAGGAACTGGTGAGCGCGGATGAACATCCTCACTCTTCTTTACCGAGTGTGTCAAGGGGCGTTTCCCCATTTTCTTCGAATAGCCACCGGCATAACCCGCTTGCCATTTGTTCCCCCTCTCACCCTCAGGAGACTTGGCTAGAACGTTCTGAATTGGTATAACCCGCTCGTGGAATCATCCGGGTGACCGACGAGACTTCCGAGACCAAGGGAGCCCACATTGTAGAATAGGCTGGCTGAAACCGATCGCTGCGACCATTCCGTGACTTTTGTCCTGCCGTTGGCAGAGAACCGCGCTCGAACAGTCCAGAAATACCGCGTCATGGGGTCCAACTGAATCTCGACCGAGTGAGATGACTCGGTCAAACGTTCCCGGCTATAGACCAGGTTGCCGAGGTTGTGCTCCGCTGCCCGCCAAATCATGAGATCGTACGTGACATCGTGTCCCTGAAATGCTTCCCATCGCAGTGTAGGCTGAAGAGAAGGTATTATCGGAACAAGATTCGCTCTCCCATCCCATGAAGTAGACGCGACCATGGGAGGATATTGCGGTGCTAACCCAGGGAAGTACCCATGCTAGTTCGTGTTCATCGAAACCCTCGACGCAGGGAACTGTTCGACGATTTGCTCGCTGATGGTGATGCCAAGGCGATGGGCCTTGAGGCTCACCTCTTCGCGGAAGTTGTTGGCATCGTCCGCCGTCCACTCGGCAAGAGAACGTATGGTGCCTGGCTCCACGGTCACTCTCCGATCATCCAGCACCGTGTCATCGGCGGTTCGGATCATGCGGATCTGCGCGGACAGAATCACGCGGCGCGGTGGATTGACCGCAAACTCGGTCGGAGCCAACCGAACAACGAGGTCTCGAATTTCCAGGATTGTGTCGACGGAGTCCGGCGGCGAGGCTGGATCTGAAGATTCGTCTGGCGCAGGGCGTGGAGTGCCCGCAGCAAGCTTGTCAATCTCGTAGCCATTTTCTCGTAACGAGGCGATGGTCTGACTGAGGATCACGTCCTCAAATGCGGTGTCGGTGAGGGCTGTGTCCAACGCACGTTCCCCCTCGTTCGAAAGAGACTCACTCTTCAGCGCCCCGTACAGCCCCCCGGCAATTGACCCAGGGATCGCGCCCGCCAGCGCCAGACCGGGCACACACACGACCATGTAATACCCGCATAAAATTCCGATGTAACCCAGTACAGCACCCCTACCCGCGCCTACAGCCGCCCCTCTCCCCAGATTACTCACCCATCCCGTGCGAGGAGTTTCCAGGGTGTTCCCCTCGCCCGCCGATTTCACGACCACGCCGATCTTGCCTAACTGCGGTTGAGTGGCTTCGGGCAGCGGAGAGGAAGGGGTGTGTGCACACCCTGCGAGGAGGACCGTGAGTCCCACCATGGCGAGGCAGGGAATCTGGCGTGGCTTCATGGCACCCATCGCCCGCAAGTTGACTGTCGAACGTCCGCTGGTCCACATGTCTTGATCCGTTTTCATGGCCATCATCTCCTGAGGTCTCTTGGTCTCATGTGGTGAGCAGCGACTGTGCCACGATGTAAGCCATTGTTTCTTTGGTCTATTGACTTGATCGAGCAGCTGATGACTGGCATTTTCTGCTGGTATGAGCTACATTGAATGCATGGCAATGCCTCAGATGAGGGCGGCTGACCGCGAATTTTTCGCAGTCGTGGCGGATGTAGTGTTCGGCAATCCGTTCAGCCCGCAGCGCGCGGTACTTTTTCTTCGGCTCGTTCCCGGCGCGTCGCTTTCCGATCCAGCGCGCGACCGTGAAGCACTGGCGCGCGTGATCGCCCCGCGCCTCGCGCCGTGGGTGCGAGAAGGCGTTCCGGCCTTGAAAGGATTACCGGCGGACGATCGCCGTCTGCTGGAACCGGCTCTGCTCTACGTTTGCTATCAGCGCTACGTGCCGCAACTCGACGCGTTGATCGAGCAGCAGGCGACACAAATCGGCGCGCCGCTCACCGTGCCGTTCGGCAATGAAATCCTCGCGGAATTGGTACGACGCGGCTTTGCCGAAGAGCGCGCCGTGCGCTATGTCGCATTGTTTTTCCAAATCAGGCGCGCGTTCTACTTCATCGGGCACTCGCTCACCGGCGAATGCGAATCGATGCGACGGCTGCGCGAGGCGCTGTGGAATAACGTCTTCACGCATGACATGCGCAGCTACGAAGCCGCGCTCTGGAGCCGGATGGAAGATTTCTCGACGGTCCTCCTTGGCGAAACGGGCACCGGCAAAGGATCCGCGGCGTCGGCGATCGGGCGTTCGGGGTTCATCCCGTACCTGCCGAGCCAGCGCCGCTTCGCGGCCAACTTCGCTGAGACCTTCATCGCGATTAACCTGTTGCAGTTTCCCGAGACTTTGATCGAGTCGGAGCTCTTCGGCCACCGCAAAGGAGCCTTCACCGGCGCGATCGAGTCCCACGTGGGCGTCTTCGAGCGGTGCAGTGCGCACGGCGCGCTCTTGCTGGACGAGATCGGCGAGGCCACGATCCCGATGCAGATCAAGCTCTTGCAGGTGCTGCAGGAACGAACGTTTACGCCGCTCGGCGGGCACGAGAAGAAGCGCTTCTCGGGGCGCGTGATCGTGGCGACGAATCGCCCGCTCGTGGCGGCGCGCCGCGATGGGCGGTTTCGCGACGATTTCTTCTACCGCCTGTGCTCCGACGTGATCGAGGTGCCCACGCTGCGCCAGCGTATCGCGGAATCTCCCGATGAACTGCCCCAGTTGGTGCAGCATTTGGTGACGCGCATCACGGGCGCACAGGTTCCCGAGCTGGTCGCCGCCGTGCTTAAAGCCCTCGGGAGTGGGCTTCCACGGGGGTATGCCTGGCCGGGAAACGTGCGCGAGCTCGAACAGTCGGTGCGGCGCCTCCTCCTCACCGGCCGCTACGCACCCGATGTGTCTCCAGCAGCGCCGGATGAGGAGGGAGCACTGGTCGACATGGTGCGCTCAGGCACGCTCACGGCCGACGAGCTTCTGGCACGGTATTGCGCCGTGTTATACCGACTGTATGGCACCTATGCGGAAGTTGCGAAGCGGACCGGGCTTGATCCGCGCACGTCTCGCAAATACGTCGAAAAAGCAATAGCCGGAGCGCACAGAATGCGTGACCAGCTAGCGCGGTGAACAGACAACGCTTAAACAGCTCGCGCATACGCCTGAGGAGCTCAGGTCAGGCCGTAGGCTCCCCCGCTAGCTCGTTGCGTCCGGTGTAGGTTTCCGCGTCTCAGAAACACGGGAGACTGTGGGGATGCCCTTCTCCGTACTTCAGTCATCTGATTTGCGGACAGCCGATGGCTAGATCTGGCTGGCTGAATTTTCGAGGGCTTGAGGACTGGAGTTTCTGCAGGGTTTGTGGACAGCAGATTTTGTCGTCCACTTCTTGGGGTTGGGCTACGCCTCCGTGATGATGCGCCCGCCGGGTTTTTCTTCGCCTTCACTCCATTCCGCCACGGCCTGCGCCATCTCTTCGAGTCGTTGGGCAGCGCGGCCGAACACCGTATCGGACGGATACGAACCGTCGAGGCCCCGTTCGCCGGCTGCGACGCCGGTGAGGAGTTCCAAGGCTTCTTCGATCGTGTTCACCGCATAGACGGCGAAGTGCCCTGACTCCACGGCCTCCACCACCTCGCGTCGCAGAGCCAGGTGCTTTGTATTCCGTGCAGGAATGATGACGCCTTGTTTGCCCGTCAGGCCTCTACGCGAACAGGACTCATAGAACCCTTCGATTTTCTCGTTCACCCCTCCGATCGGCTGCACCTCGCCTAATTGGTTGACCGAACCGGTGACAGCCAACCATTGGTGAATCGGAAGATCAGCGAGACTCGAGAGAATGGCGGCGAGCTCGGCCACAGCTGCGCTGTCTCCTTCCACTTCAGAATAGGTCTGCTCGAACGTCAAGGAGGCGCTCATGGCGAAGGGATGGGAGCCGGCAAATTTCCCGGCGAGATAGCCGGCCAGCGTCATGACGCCTTTGCTGTGGATCATGCCGGCCAATTCCGCTTCGCGCTGGATGTCGATGACGCCCTTGGTACCGACGTAGGTGCGAGCTGTAATGCGCGTGGGCCGCCCGAATGAATAGTCACCGAGCTGATGGACGGAGAGTCCATTGACCTGGCCCACGACCTCGCCGTCAAGATCAACCATCAACGTACCTTCTTTAATTTCATCTTGGATCCAGTGTTCGGCTAGATTCGAGCGGTGGCGCTTATGCGTGACAGCCGCGTCGACGTCCGCCCGGGTCACGAAGGAATGGCCTTCTTTCCTGGCCCAGTATCCGGCTTCGCGGATGAGATCGCTCACCAGACTGAACCGCAGAGACAGCCGGTCGTGCCGATCGGCAAAACGGAACCCTTGCCGGATGATTTCGGCTACTGCATCCGCACCAAAATGAGGGAGCCCTTCCTCGCGGCAGAGCTTCGCGATGAACCGGGCATATTGGCGGTCCTGCCGCTCGCTTCGGACCACTTCGGTGTCGAAGTCCGCCTTCACCTTGAAGAGCTTGCAGAAGTCTTCTTCATAGGCCTGGAGGAGATGGTAGAGCATCGGCGGCCCGACCATGATGACTTTCACGTTCACCGGGATCGGTTCCGGCCTGAGTCCGGCGGTGGAGAATCCGTAGAATTCCCCGGGATCTTCGATCTTGACCTCGCCCGTCTTGATCACGCGCTTCAACGCATCCCAGGAGAACGGTTGGCGGAGGGTATCTAGGGCGTTCACGATCAGATAGCCCCCGTTGGCCAGCAGGACGGCTCCCGCTCGAATTTCAGTGAAGTCCGTGTACATGACGCCCATATGCGCTCGTCGTTCAATCTTCCCAATCAGATTCGTATAGGTCGGGTGGGATTCGTCGATCACGGGGGCGCCTTCCGTGGGGTCGTGCTGAACGATGAGATTGACAAGAAAGCGCGTCGTATCAGGTCGGCGGAATTCAAGGCCCGGAATGGCGAGAGCCGGCCCTTCACGCGGGAGAAAGTCTTTGTAATGGTGCACGATGTCGTCTCGAACACGCTCTAAGAATGTGGAGATCCCTGCGAAATCCTGGTAGGTCCGCCGCATCGTCTCGTAGCGGCCTTCCAAGACATTGGTGACCAGTTGGCGGTCGAGGTGGCGCAGCTGGTGTTCGGCTTCTTTCTCAAGGCTGTGGATGCGGACATGGAACTCGCGGATTTCGCCTTCAAGGATTTTGCGCCGTTCAGTCAGGTCCTGCTGTTCCTGCTCGGTCATCGCCTCCATTTCGGCGTCCGTCATGGGGTGACCGCCCTTGAGCGGGACAATCCCGAAGCCGACCGAGGTTTCTTCAAAGCCGAACCCCCGCGTCCGGCTGAGTTCCGTCAATTCGTGGAAGAGCGCTTTCTTCTTCGAATCAATGTCCTCGTTCAATTTGGCCTTGGCATCGAGATATTTCTTGCTCTCAAACGCCAAGGGAATGTCGCGCCGTAATCCCTCGATGAACCCCCCCATTTCTCGCTTGAACGCGGCTCCCTGCCCTGCCGGAAGTGAGAGACAGGTTGGACGCGAGGGGTCCTGGAAGTTATTGACATAGCACCAGTCGGACGGGGCGGGGGCACCCTGGGCCATTCGTTTCACCATCTGCCGAATGAGCGTGCCTTTCCCCGTTCCGACAGGACCCGACACGTAGAGATTGAATCCAGGACTCTTCATGTGCAGGCCGAATTCCAGGGCCTCAACCGCCCGTTCCTGTCCGATGATTTCGGTGAGGGGTTCCAGTTCGCCCGTATCCTCGAAGCCGAGGTGCCCGGGATCGATCATCGGGGAGAGCATTGAGACGGGGACTTTGAACTTCTCCGGAGTCATCTACGACACCTTCGAGGCCATGGGGCGTGGAAGTGTCACTACCGTTGCCTGGGGACCTTTCTTCCCTTGTTCAAGACCAAAGACGACTTCCGTTCCATCCTCGAGTTGCTCGAAGGCGAGTCCGCGCAGTGCATTGCTATGAAAATACACCTCGCCGCCCCCCTCTTTGAGGATGAACCCGTATTTTTCTTGAGGGAAGAGCTTGCAGATCACACCGCGATGCGGTGGCACGGGTGACTGGCGAACCTCGGTCTTTGCGCGTTTTTCTCTATACTTACGGAGTTCGATACTGACCGCATGAAACGCCGACCTGATGGCTTCTTCGAACGTCTTGTTTTCCTTCCTGGCCGTCATGATGTGACGCCCCGGCAGCGTGACCACAACCAGCGCCTCTGCGACGTTCGCGAGCTTCTTGTGGTGACGATTCTTCGTCAACGTGACACGGCCATGAATCAGATCCTCATGCCCCCGTTGCAAGTCATCCATGCGGGCTTCAATCTCCGTCTTCCACCGGGGTGTCATTGCGACATTGCGGCTCTCGATTTCCAGTTCCATTGTGCCTCCTGTTGTGTCATCCGGTCATTCCCCCAACAGGATCAGCAAACGATATGCCGACCTTGGAAAAAGTCCTGGAGCGATCGGGCAAGTGTTAGAGGTTGATGTTTCGTGATTTTCTTCACCGGTTTCTTCCGCCCAGTCCGACCGATGTGACGCTTTTTTCCACAGCGGTGCTTCGATAGGTGGAGCCCAATGCGCCAGCTCCCTTCTCTGCTATGCCATTCGAGAGGCATCTCCAGCCCGGTCTGTGGTGGAACGTGACTTGCGTGATCTTTTCGCATGCCGACATTGAGCAAGCAGGCTTTAGAACGCTACCTCCGAACCCGCTTTAGTCCTGAGGCGACGCTTCTGTCTTATGGGGTGATCGGCAAGGCCAGTTCAAAGGGGGTGCAGAAACGGTATGGTTACGGCACGCCGGTCAAGCTGACCTTCCGCGTCGGCCGCAGTGTGCGGTCCGCCGTACTTGAAACCATGAAGCCCGGCCCGTTCGGGCACGAACATATGGCTGATCGCGCCCAGGCGATGTTGTGGGACTACGAGTCCTATGGACGGCTGCCGCGCCATGTGAAGGCCCTCGATGTGGGCGCCTTCGACAGCAAGCAGACCCTTTTCTCCGTTGCGGAAGCCCGTGAGTTCTTCGTGCTCAACGAATGGTCCCAAGGGACGAGCTATCATCTCGATCTCGAACGACTCGCGAAAGGCCAGGCATTACGCACGTTAGATCGGCAGCGGACTGCCGCACTTGCGCGCTACCTGGCGCAGATCCACGCAACGAAACGCCGCGATGCAGATCTCTACAAGCGCCGGCTACGTGAATTGATCGGCCACGGCGAATGCATCATGGGACTGACGGACAGCTACCCCAGACAGTACGGCTTCATCACCGAAGATCTCTTACGCTCGGTCGAAGAAGCCTGTAACCGGTGGCGTTGGCGTCTGCGCGACAAGGCCAACCGGCTCTCCCAGGTTCACGGGGATTTCCATCCGTACAACGTGTTGTTCCGCACAGGGACAGATTTTTCAGTGTTGGACCGGTCTCGCGGTGAATGGGGCGAGCCTGCCGACGACGTGACCGCGATGACGATCAACTATCTGCTGAACTCGCTGATTCGATGGGGGAGGTTCCAGGGTCCCTTCGAGGTGCTGTTCCGATTGTTCTGGGACACCTATGTGGCAACCAGTTGCGACAAGGACGTGACGGCCACCGCTGGGCCCTTCTTCGCGTTTCGCGGCTTGGTCGTGGCGAGTCCGGTCTGGTACCCCAACTTGTCGATCGCCGTCCGCCGGAGCCTCTTTCGCTTCATTGAAAATGTCCTCGACGTGCCGCGGTTCGAGCCGGAGCGAGTGAACGAATACTGCGAGTGATGAGTGATCTGTGACCGGTGACCAGGGAATAAAATGACAGAGTCATCCATTCCGGATCACCCATCACCTATCACCCATCACGGCGTGGCTTTTGCCATCTGGATCACCGGTCTGCCGGCGTCCGGTAAGAGCACCATCGTTGCTGCACTGACCCCTCAACTTGAAGCCTTGGGATACAGGGTTGAGGTGCTGGAATCCGACGCCGTCAGGCGGGTACTCACGCCGGCGCCGACCTATTCGCACGCGGAGCGGGATCTATTCTATCGCGCGTTGGCATTTACGGGCGCAAGGCTGGTGGCGCATGGAGTGACGGTGATCTTCGATGCGACGGCCAGCCGTCGAGAGTATCGCGACTTTGGTCGCAGCATGATTTCTCAGTTCATCGAAGTGGCGGTGGAATGCCCGCTCACAATCTGTATGCAACGCGATTACAAGGGCACCTATAAACGCGGCCAAAGAGGGGAATCGTCTACCGTCCCGGGATTGCAGGAGCCCTATGAAGCGCCGTTGAATCCGGAAGTGACGATTGATACAACAAAAATTCAGGCAAGTGTTGCGATGGAGAAAGTTCTAGATTTGATCAAAGAGAGATTTCGCTAACCCAGTCTGCGGTGCAAGCATTCCCGTATAACGTTGACTCACCGGTGATGCCCTCGCCCGCCGCCATGAAAGCCACCACCATGTGGTACTCCAAAACCTCGCGGGCTGGTGTGACCACCTGAGCCAAAGTGATGCATGCCTGGGGTTTGACCGCTGCCTGCAAAGGCAGGAGGCCGAGAGCCGATTCGAGGCGTGACACCGCTTGGAAGACTTGGTCGGCCTGGAAAGCCGTGCAGCCCCGAACGGCTGCCGGGAGAATTCGAACGGAAGGAGTTGCCATGGAAATCCGGCCGATTGCTGAACCCGTTGTGTGACGACCCGTGATTGCCGAATCCGCTCCGACCCTCGAATGAAGGCATAGTCCGTCCACGGAATGCATGGGCGTCGGGAGACGCGCTCATGCGCCCAAATTGCCGGCCCAAGGCCGGATTATTGTACGGAATACCTCGCCGGTGAACTGGGTCGTGCGCCCAACTATTCACCCGATTTACGAATCGCGGATGGTAGTAGAAGTTGTTCACGTTGAACACAGTCACGTGGCGGAACGGCCAATTGAATCCGCCAAAGAAGAATCCGGGACCGACGCCGATTCCAAAGCCCCACGCGAACCCCACTCCGAATCGCGGACCGTAAAAGTAGCCAGGCCAGAGACCCCAATAAACGGGTGGGTAAGGCGGCCACCACCATGGGCCATAGACCTCCATCGGGTTGTAATACGGCACATAGACCACCTGCGGATCGGCCGGTTGAATGACGATGGATTGTCCCTCTTGTTCCACCCTCACGTGCTCATTCGACGAGAGGTTCCCGGCCACGGAAGCTTTCTGGCGCAAATACTGAACCGTGTCCATCACTTGTTGTTCCTGAGTCAGAAATGCGTCGCCGAGTCGTTCCATCCAGTTCAGTTTTTCATCCATCGTCATGAGGATCTGCGGAAATGCGACCAGCGACTTGACGCTGGGATCCCACGGGTACTCGGCAACGGCCTGCACGGCCGGCTCGCCCTTAAGATTGGGATGGGCTTTCGACCAACGGGCGGCCTCAATCACCTCGAGGGGGTACGTCGCGGCCATCAAGATCTGCGAGAGGAGTGAGTCAGGATATAGCGCAATCGGCGCCAGCATTTGATCGAGTTCCTGCTGGGTAAAGGCTGGACGACTTTGTCTCGGTACAGCTTGCGTTGGAGGCGGGGTGGAAGCGTCTCGGTGCGAGATTTCTTGTTGAAATGTGTCCAGTTGCGCGGTTTCTTGCCGTAACGTCTCTGGTTCCGGCGGAGATTGTTTGCCCAATGCCATCTCTTCTTGAAGAACTACCTCTTGCTCCGTTGGCATCTCTTGTTGCGCGAGCACGAGTGAACAGGAAAAAGCTGGCACGAGCAGTTGAATCAGGAGGGAGGTGATGCGCGGTGTCATGTGTCACCCTCCGTGAGAGAGAATCTCAGAGCGTGCCCACAAGTATCTTGCGTTTATCCTAACACTTACAATCTGATTCATCTCAATGACCGGTTCATCATCGCCGCCGACGATCAGGAGCGTCGGCGCTATCACGGCAGGTAGGTGTGGTTCTGCCAGATCGGGTCGCCCGCCTCGTGACACCACGGCCTGGATCTTCGATGGATCTCTTGCGGCGGCTTGCAACGCCGCGCCGGCTCCGGTGCTTGCGCCGAAATAGCCGATCCCCAGGTTCTTCGTGCGAGGCTCCTCTTCAAGCCAGGCTTTGGCCAGCAAAAGCCGATCGGCGAGCAGATCGATGTCGAACACCTTGCGTCGATCCTCCGCTTCATCCGCGGCCAGCAGATCGAGGAGCAAGGTGGCGAGGCCGTGTGACTGCAGATGGCGGGCGACGAAGTTGTTTCGAGGGCTGAACCGGCCGCTGCCGCTCCCGTGGGCAAAGACGACTACGCTGTGCGAACCACCAGGAAGGCCGAGTATGCCCTCCAGGGTAAGTTTCGCTCTTGTGATTCGTACGCTGTGTTCGTGTGGAGACGTCATGGCTTGGTCCGTTTCTTCGCAGGATTGCAGGGAGCCGGACGGCTGAGTTCAGGCGGTAATTTCGTCTGCTCATCGACACAGGCGGAATCGAGTTGTTCCTGCGTCAGCCCGCTCACGGATATGAGTGTCGCACCCCGCAAGTTCGCGCGACGGATATCCGCTGAATCGAGACGCGCGCCGGCGAGATCGGCTCCGACCAGCGTGGCATCCTGGAGGTTGGCTTCTTGAAGATTCGCATGAGTCAGGTTGGCGTGGTTGAAATTCGAGCTGCTCAGATCCGCCGCGACGAGATTGGCCGATTCGAGGTTGGCCTCGTTGAATTGGGCGCGACGGAGAGACGCTTTCGGTGAGTACATTTCGCTTAAATCGGCCTTTGTGAAAATAGCGCGCGATCCCCGCGCTCCGATGAGAACGGCCCGATAGAGGTGCGCGTCCCGGAAGTTAGCTTCATCGAAGTGCGCCTGATAGAGAATAGTCATTCGGAGTTTCGCTGACTGCAGATTCGTTTTGACCAGACTGGCGCCTTCCAGGTTGGCCCCTTCCAGATCGGCTTGCTGCAAGCCCGCTCCGCGCAGATTGGCATAGCGCATGTCCGTCCCGCGGAGAATGGCCTCTCGCAGATTGGCCTCACGCAAATTCGCTTCATCCAGGTAGGCGCTTTCCATGTCGGCTTCGACCAGACTGGCCTGGTCGAGCTGCGCACTGTCGAGGAGGGCTCCCTGTAGATTGGCCTGGTGAAAGTTTGCCTTGGTAAGGATGGTGCGGCGAAGGTCAGCTCCGGTCAGATCGGTCCCTGAGAAGACCGCGCGCTGCAGTGTGGCTCCATAAAAATAGCTGTCCGTAAAGTTGGCATTGGTCAGGTCTGCGGATGAGAGGTCAGCGCCTTCGAAATGGGCTCGTTCAAAGCTGGATTCGTGCAGTTGGGCCCCGACGAGGACGGCGTTGTAGAGGGCAGCTTCATCGCCGATCGAACGGAACAGATTCGCGCCGGACAATCGGGCACGCCGGAGATCGGCGGCTGAGAGGCTGCTGTCTTCCAGGACTGCTTTCGTGAGATCGGCACCGGCCAGGCTCGCTTGGCCTAAACTGCTCTGATACAGGTTCGCTTGCCGGAGGATCGCCCCTTCGAGCTGCGCTCGTTCCAGATTCACTCCGGCCAGTGCCGCCTGTCGCAAGTCCGCCTGGCAGAGATCAGCCCGGTGATACTCGGGGTTGTTGCGTTGCTCGAGCCACTGCCCATGCGATTCGACGAGCGCACGCAGTGCTTTCGCCGAAACCGTCTTTTTCTTGAAGGGACTGCTGCAATGTTCGATCTGAGGCGCGGTTGATCTGGAATCTCCTGCTTCGGTCATGCTGGTGGTGCCGATCATCAAACCTACGATCAGAATGGATTGAATCACAACAATTGCCAGCGAAGCTCTCTTCATAGGGTGTCTCCTGGAGGGGGCGTTGTGATGACTAGACATAATGGTCTACGGTTCGTGCAAGATCTTGTAGCAACGACGAGATTCGAACCTCGTAGGCGGGGACACTCTCCAGGACTCGGAGTGGGGCAGGGAGCTGTCCTAGTTGTGATGCCACCCGTTGACGTACGTCGATCAGGGCTGATGAAGGAGCGAGACGCCGGCCCGCTTTCATCACGGGTTCGAGCAGCGGGGCGTCTCCGACCTTGTCATCCATCGTTGTGACCAGATCGTGTTCGTAGTGTCCATCGTGATGATAGTGGCGGTAGACCTGTTTACGGCCGGGCCAGGTGGCCTTGCCTTCCGATCGTTTGCGGCAGGGGCGCCCCCCATATTCCTGCAACTTGTAGGCGCAGTCTAATGAGGGTGCATCGGATGAGGTCGTCATCGCCGTTCCGACGGCAAAGCTGTCGATCGGTGCACGGCTTTGAATAAGATCTCTCAGGCGATATTCGTCAAGGTTGCCGCTGGCTAGGATCTGGGCGTGGGGCAATCCTCCTTCATCCAGAATGCGGCGAACCTTCCGGGCATGGTCGGCCAGATCTCCACTGTCTAGCCGTACACCTTTCACCGTAAT
Organism: Nitrospirota bacterium; assembly: GCA_016195505.1. GTDB lineage: Bacteria > Nitrospirota > Nitrospiria > Nitrospirales > Nitrospiraceae > Nitrospira_D. Next base: position 14,085 of record JACPZN010000152.1, read on the forward strand.
CCCCTTGGCTTTGAGTGCCGGGGCCAATGCGACGACTGTTCGCGCGGCTGTCTCCGTGTCGTACGTATCGATCAGAAGAACAACATTGTCTGGTTGGGTCTGCGCAAAGTGCTCGAACGCAATCGCTTCATCCTTGTGCGCCTGCACGAACGAATGGGCCATCGTGCCGTAGAGGGGAATCCCGTAAGCCATGCCAGACAGCACGGTGGCGCTCCCGGCGAAGCCGGCCAGATAACTTGCCCGCGCTGCCAGGAGGCCTGCTTCGGCACCGTGGGCGCGGCGCAATCCAAAGTCGATGATCGGTTTCCCTCCAGCGACGAGCACCGAGCGTGCGGCCTTCGATGCGACCATGGTCTGGAAGTTCAACAGGTTCATGACACGGCTTTCGACGAGCTGGGCCTGCGGCAGCGGCGCGACGATTCGGAGAATCGGCTCGTGAGGAAAAAAAATGGTTCCTTCGGGCATGGCATCCACGTCACCGGTGAATCGCAGCGTTTCCAAGTAGCGAAGGAGCCCCGGTGTAAACCGTCCTGTCTGATCCATCCAGGCAAGTTCTTCCTGCGTAAGACACAGCCCTGAGAGATAGTCCAGGACCTGCTCAAGACCGGCTGCCACCAGAAAGTTCCGATGAGCAGGCAGCTTGCGGATAAAGAACTCGAACACTGCCTGCTCGTACATCCCTTGTTCCTGGTAGGCCTGGGCCATGGTGAGCTCATACAAATCGGTCAGCAGGGCGCTGGTTGAGGGATTCATGCTGCGAGCATCTCCCATTGGACAGGGACGGCTCCCAGGCCGATCATCTCCTGTTCGGCGTGACGACCATCTTCAGGCTGGAGGTTGACTGCTTTGATGCCGTCCGTCAGCAGGCATACGTCATAGCCCAATGCACGGGCATTTTTGACGGTGTTCAGCACACAATAGTCGGTTGCCAATCCGCCGATGAACAATCGCCGTACGCCGATGGCCACGAGATGTCGCCGCAGCAGCGTCCCCTGAAACGCTGAGTAGGCTTCCCGGTCGGCGTCGATTGCTTTATAGATGATGACGGCCGATGCAGGCGCTTCGAACTTCGGCGGCGGCAAAGAGCCAGGCGAACCGGCGACACAGTGCACAGGCCACAACCCTCCTTGGTCGCGAAACGAACAATGATCGGGAGGGTGCCAGTCGCGTGTGAGAAAAATTGGGAGACCTTGGGTGTGGAATCGGTGGAGATAGCGTAGGAGGATCGGAATGATCTCATCGCCACCCCTGATGCCGAGCGCTCCGCTGGGGAGGAAATCGTTTTGGATGTCCGCAATAAGCAGCGCATCATGGGTTGTCAGGGTCTCCATCGGCGATGTGCTCTTCCTTCGAACAGAGTTGAAGACATTTCTCGCTTCGTTGCAGACAACCACCGTTTCTCGGATCTCGTGAAGCGTATCTCGGTGGAGAGCGGAGCATATTGCTAATGGCCTACAGCAAGGGCGAAGGCAATCATGGACCCGTTCTACTCATATGCAATCAGCCATAAGCCATAGGCTCATCTCTTCAGACGAGGGACGAACGACGAGATACGAGCGACGATCACGTCACTGTCCCTGTTGCGACAGGAGACGAATGTACGCCACTACGTCTTGCATTTCTCCGTCGGTGAGCTGACCTCTCCAGGAATGCATCGGGCTGAAGACGACGCCGTGCTCGATCGTTCGCAATAACTCCTCATCAGATTTCTGAAAGGACCGGAATCGGTGAAAATTCGCGGGCGCAACTTTCAAGGCAGCCGCGGCGGCTCCGTCCCCATAACCGCTGACCCCGTGACAGGACTGGCAATGACGGACATAGACTGCTTTTCCACGTACGATGTCGGGAGGATAGTCTTGGGCATACAGGGATGATATCGCCAAGCTGCTCAGGCCGAGAAGGGCCGAGAGTCCGGGGAATAGGAACCGCTTTCCTGCGCGGCGAAATTTGGTCATCCTTCTAACCTACCGGGTGTTCAAAAAGACCACTGGTCTCACCCCGCCAACTCCGGTGCGCCAAGACGCGCCTCTCCCCAGGCAAGGCCTCAGCAGACATCCGTAGAGTGAGGTCGAGAACGAGGTTGAGCCAAGAGTTTGACTTTCTTCACCTCAACGTTAACCTGAACCGCAACCTTCCATATAACACTGGCGAACTTTTTCAACACGCTGCTAACTCTTCTTGGTGGTGTGGGCGATGAAAGGGCTGAAGAGCTGCTGCAGCTTCTTGCTTCCGCAGGCGGGGCATTTCACGTCACCCCGTTCGTGCTCCTTGAGTGTCACGACGATCAGCGACTCTTTCCCACAGTCCAGGCATTTATAGTCGTACATCGGCATCGTCCATCCCTCTCCTCCTAACTGAAGATCATCAGCGGATAGGTTCCCTGGTGGAGGAGGGCATGAGAAACGCTGCCCAGCACCATGCGCGTCAAACCGTGGCGTCCACGGGATCCCAAGAGAATGAGATCGGCATTCAATGCCTTAACTTCCTGGAGTATCCCTCCGACCGGAGTTCCCAGCGCAGCGGCAACGCGGGTTGGATAGCCCATCGCTGTAAGCTTGGAGGCTGTCTCGTTGAGGAAGTCTTGGGCATTGCGAAGCGCATGGATCTCCATCTGCTCGGCCGAGGCGGCATCCACCGGCCAGGGTGGTCTAGTGTGCGGGAGGACCGTGAAGAGGGTGATGGTAGCCGGTTCACGAAAAATTTTCTGTTGAAGGAAGCGCAGGGCATGTTCCGCATCGTAAGTTCCCTGCAAGGGAAGCAGGATCTGTTTCAGGGTCTTCAACGGACAGGGCAGAATGAGTTTCGCGCCTGGCGCGAATGTCAGCACCCGATGGGCGACACTGCCAATGAGCCGTTCTTTGATCGGACCAAGGCCGCGGGTGCCTAGAAGAATCAAGTCCGCTTTGTGTTGTTCAGCTAACGCGACGATCTGCTCTGCCGGGGATCCGGTGACCAGATGTCTCGTGACCGGGCCGGTGTCCAGCGGGAGGAGCGACACGATGCGATCCAATAAACGGGTACCGTCATCGCGCATATTTCGCTCGACCGTCGCATACAATTCCTGCGCCACTTCCGGCATCATCATCGGATAGGCCGGCGTCGGGACATCGAGCACGTGCACGAGGTGCAATTCCTCCGCGCGAGCCACGTATTTCAGGGACCGCACGGCTTCGTACGAGTGATCAGAACCGTCGACCGCAAGCAAGATTTTCATGGACGCCTCACCGACAGTCTGTCGGACAGAAGAAAATGAGGTAGATCAGAATCGCCAGACCCAATCCGACTGCTCCAAGAAGCCACCACTGTGCACGAGTCATTCGTTTCTTTCCTTGTTGCAATAGTTTACTGAGCAAGTCCAGTGCCGTCGCGCAACAGCTCAAACTGCCAGGAAGAAGTCGAATCGATGGGCGGCGGCTTTCCTATCGATGGCGCCTTCTGCTACAGCGGGTGGATGACCACTGTAGCAACTCTCCACGAGTATCATGGCGTGGCCGTTCAATCATGCCTATAAGTCGCGGAATTCAAGCATGGAGAGAGGAGGGGGGAACAGGCACCGCCCTTGCTCAGCTCACGGTCAAGAGGGCTGCTCATGGGGCAAGGCATTGATCTCTTTAAGACGATCCTGGTTCCGGTCGATTTCTCTCCCTGTTCGAACGAGGCGTTCCGGGTCGCATGTCAGGTAGCACGCCTGTGCGGGGCGAATATGTTGGTGTTGCACGTGATCGACACGAGCGCCCTCGCCGCGTTCAATCGTTTGGGCTTGTTGGCCATTCCGTCCGATGCCGCCGCCCAACGACGGCGGTTGCGCCATCATGCCCGGTTGAATGTTCGGCGATTGCTGGAGTCGGAAGAGGCAAAGGATGTGGCGATCACGCGCATGATATTGGAGGGAGCGCCGTTCGTCGAGATTGCCAAAACAGCTCGCACGGGAAAGATCGATCTGGTCGTGATGGGAAGTTACGGTGGACGGTCCGGCAGTGTGGACAAGATTTTCTTCGGAAGCACCGCTGAAAAAGTCGTTCGCACTGCGGGCTGTCCTGTGTTGACCGTTCCGCTTCCGGCTTCCGCGGTTCAGCGGAAATCGACGCGCTAAAAGGAGGGTGATATGGCCATGCAGGGTAATCGACCGTGGATGTGGTGTCTGATGCTCGCATTGACGCTGGCCGTGGGGTGGGAGCAGGGTGGGCTTCTCTTCGCGGAATCTGAACAGGTGGTTGAAGTGACGATCAAGGATTTTAAGTTTGTCACGAGGCAGGGGACGTTGCGTCTCGGGTTCCCCACCGTGATCAAAGTCCGGAACGAGGATGCCGAGCGGCACGATTTTGGTTCGACCATGTTCGAGGGGCTTCCGACGCAGGTGGAAAAGGATGGAGTGATTGTCTATGGCCGCAGCGTGGGTGGCGTGTTTCTCGATCCCAAACGCGACGCGGTCCTTCGGTTTGACATGTCTCGACCCGGGCGGCATGAGTTTCGATGTTCGATCCACCCCAATATGACCGGAGAGTTGCTCTTGCTGGGTGCGGAGGCTGTGTGAGCGAGGCGAGCGGGAGACCACGGATTCTCCTCGCGACTGACTTGTCGCGATGGGCCCAACGTGCAGAGGTATATGCCTGTTCCCTTGCCTCGTCCTGGGGGGCGACGCTCACGGTGATCAGCGTGTTGGAGTTTCCTCCCGGCATGAATCCAGACTATGCGGTGAATCGCCTGTACCTCGGGGAGTTGATGAAGCAGGCGACGAAGCAGTTAGTCGATTTGAAAGCACGGGCTGTCAATCGTGGGCTCTCGGTGCATACGCGCATTACAACTGGGATTCCAAGCGAGGAAGTGTTGGCCGCAGCCGAGGCCGAGGATACGGACTTGATCGTGGTCGGCACAAGAGGAAAAACCGGCTTGCAACATGTGTTGTTGGGGAGCACCGCTGAGCGAATCATTCGGACCGCGCCCTGTCCCGTTCTCGCAGTGCCGACGGAGATACAGAAGGTCGAGGAAAGCGGGGGAACCACGAATCGTCCTGTCGTGCCGGATCGGATTCTCGTGCCGATCGATTTCTCTGACTGCTCGCTCGACGCGCTGGAGTATGGAGTGTTGGTCGCGCAGCGAGCAAAGGCTGCCATCAAACTGTTCCATGTGTTGGAACCGGTTTCGTACGGATTGGATTTCACGCTCCTACACGTGACGAAGCGGGAGCAAATGAGGACGGTGATCACCGAACGCCTTTCCGCCCTCGTGTCGGCGCTGACCTCTGCGGAGGTGACGTCTGAATTTCTCATTTCCGGGGGGCTCCCAGCCGATTCCATTCTGGATGCGGCTCGGGCTCAGCCGGCCGACATGATTATCATGGGGACACATGGGCGTCGTGGCTTATCTCATACCTTCTGCGGCAGTGTGGCAGAATCTGTCCTACGGAAGTCGCCCTGCCCTGTCCTTATGGTCCGAAGCCCAAAATTTCACGCAACCCACCGGCGTGTAACGTCCGTCGCAAACACGCCGCCACCGATGAACCCTTAACCAAGGAGTCTGCCATGGCCGTCGTTATGAAGAGAACAGAATCATCGAAGTCCAAGTCCGCCGGTCGTGGACCCGCGCGGTCCTCTGCATACCCGGTTGAGCTGCCGGACGGAATGTGGGAACGGATTTCACGAAAAGCGTACGAGCTCTGGGAGCGACGGGGACGTCAGGAAGGTAACGCGCTCAGAGATTGGCTCGATGCGGAAGAGATAGTCATGGAAGAAATCCATGAAGCTCGCGAGTGAGCGGGCGGCGGGATTCTGGGCCCCGCGGCCGGCGTCGCTCGATGCGGTGCTCGCGCGGCTCGAATCGCTGTCGCTGAAGCCGGAGTTTGCTCTGCAGCGCGAAGTAGCGCTCGCGCGAGCGCTTAGGTCCTACCTGGAAGGCGGTGCGGGAAGAATCGTTGCCCCCCTCGCGCAAGAAACCGACCTGGCCAAGTTCTCGCTCTTCTGCGATTTCTACCCGGAAGACGGGCAACTCACGCTCATCGAACAGTTGCGAGATGTCATCACCGAACACATTCCGAACGAGGAACGGGTCTGGTTCGATCCGCTGAAACATTCGTATCTCGATCTGCTGGAGCTGACGGCGATGCCGAAGCCGGGCGAGGATCTCACGCTTCGGTCCATCGGCGATGGGATGACATTCGTCGTACCCGGGGGCGACTTCGCCCAGAACTTCGTCGCGGGCCAAGTGTTGTTGACGAGGGCGATCCGCGATCCCGACGCCAATCAGTCCGGAAAAGCCCTGTTGGCCGGCTGCGGCATCGTGCTCTCGCCCTCCGATGCCAGGACCCTCTACCAAACGACGCGAGAGTGGGAACGTGATATGGAAATGTCGTCCGGCTCTTTGGTTCTGGGCGAGTGGCAGGAATTCGCCAAGCGTTTCGGGCACATCCTGCTATGGAACTTCGCGGAGATGCGCTTCGCCGCCTTGGTGGATGCCGTGGTCCATATTCGATACTGCAATCCTGACGGGCAGCCGTATCTCTATGCCGTGGCTCTTTATGACCATCATGAGTATCGGTTTTTCGCCGAGGGGCTATCTGAGATGAGGGAGTTTGAGGAGAACAAGCCGCTCCCTTCGGTTGAACCGCAGGAAGCAGTTGGGGGCCTTCCGCCGAGTCGGACATGGATTCAACGAGAGGTGACCGGGAATGCTGCGGCAATCGTGGCGAAGCTGACGCTGACGTCTGCTCAGCTCATCGTGGAATGCGACAGCCCGAAGCGGCTCGACAGGATTAAGCATCGGCTGGCAGCCTCGTTCGGATTTTCGCTGCATTTTCGCAGTGAGACGTTGACGCCTCCGGCCCGGAAGCTTTCTGTGGCTGAAGTGATGCGCGACGAGCCGCTGACGGTGATCGTGACGCAACCAGAAGACCAGGCGCTGCTCAACAATTTCCTTGAGAAGGCCTATCTGGAATGGTCGGATCAGGCACATCATGCACTCGGCGGGCAAACGCCGCGACACGCAGCCACTTCCTCGGCCGTGCGCGACAAGGTGAGTGCATTGATTGACGAAATGGAACGGCACGATCCCGGCCGCACGCGGACGGGCAAGACGGCCTTCGCCTACAACAAGCTTCGAGCGCATGTCGGGTTGGATGAGGTGCCGGAATGACGAGCAAACAACGGTCGACGTTGCCCGAGCTGGTTGAGTCCTGCCGCCCGCAACCGCCGGCCAAGCCGAATCTTCTCAAGACACTGCTGACGATCCAACAAGCTCTGGGCCATGTGCCGGTTGCCGCTATTCATCAGGTCGCCCACGCGCTTGGCGCGACGGATGCCGACGTGGCCGGCGTTCTGTCGTACTATCAGGATCTCAGGACAGAGCCTCCGGGCCGCCATGTGATCCGCGTCTGCATGGGTGAATCCTGCATGGCCAATCATTGCCCTAGGGTACTTCGTGCAGTTCAAGTCTATCTGAGCGACGGGGCGGGCCAGACGGCTGTCGGCGCCCGTTTTACGCTTGAGAAAGTGTACTGCGTGGGCAACTGTGCCCTGTCGCCTACCGTCGTCGTGGATCAGGACGTCTACGGAAGAGTGGAGCCGGCGCAGATTCCGTCCCTGATGGAGCCCTATCGATGACGATCTCCAGACTGTATCTCTCTAACGATACGTCTTCGCTGGCCGCGGGCGCCGGTCGTCTTGCCGAATGCTTGCGAGAGGGCAAGGACGTTCAGTTGATTCATACATCGTCACGCGGGGCCTTCTACCTTGAACCGATGATTGAACGGGATGGACCGACCGGTCGAGTCGCCTGGTGCAACGTGACGCCCGACGAGCTTCCAAAAATCATCGCGGGAACCGGAGGGACGCCGATTGAATCCATACCCTATTTGGCAAAGCAGACGCGTTACACCTTCTCGAACTTCGGCATTACGGACCCGCTCGCCTTGGACGAATATCAGGCGCGTGGTGGGTTCAAGGGTCTCGAGGCCGCACTAGCCATCGCGCCTGGAGCCATCATCCAGGAACTGACGGTCTCGCGGCTCCGAGGTCGCGGGGGAGCGGCCTTTCCCGTGTGGAGCAAGTGGCAGGCCGCTCAACAGGCGGAGTCTGATGAGAAGTATGTGGTGGTGAATGCAGATGAAGGCGATGCCGGTACCTATTGCGACCGGATGGTCATGGAAGGCGATCCGTTCCGCCTAATCGAGGGAATGTTGATCTGTGCTCATGCGATCGGCGCAACGAAGGGATACATCTACTGCCGCCAGGAATATCCCGCCGCTGCCTGGGCGATCCGCAAGGCGATTCAAAAAGCCGATGAAGCGGAATTGCTTGAACTGAATGGACGCACTTTCTCGATCGAGATCGTGATGGGCGCCGGTTCCTATGTCTGCGGCGAGGAGACGGCGTTGCTGGAATCGTTGGAGGGCCGACGCGGTGTCGTGCGCGCGAAGCCGCCCTATCCTGCGGTCGCGGGACTCTATGGCCGGCCGACGATCGTCAGCAACGTGCTCACGTTTGCGACCGTGCCGAACATTCTCGCGAAAGGCGGGGCCTGGCATGCCGCGCTTGGTACCGAGCGGTCGCGTGGCACCATCGCACTGCAAATCGGCGGGCGGGTCAAGCAGCCGGGGCTCGTTGAAATTCCCTTCGGCATGACGTTGCGCCAGGTGCTCGAGGCATTCGGCGGCGGCATGGCGGCGGGATCTCGTTTCAAAGCCGTCCAAGTCGGCGGGCCGTTGGGCAGCCTGTTCCCGGAGTCGAAGCTGGACATTCCAATCTGCTATGACGCGTTTGCCGAAGCCGGTGCGATTCTCGGTCACGGTGGCATCGTCGTGTACGACCAGGAGACGGACATGGTTGCCCTAGCTCGCCATTTTATGGCGTTTACGGCCGACGAATCGTGCGGGAAGTGCACGCCATGCCGGATCGGTTCCGTCCGTGGTCGTGAAATCCTGGACCTGGTTCAAAGCGGCTGCGCGAAGGCGGATGATCTGGTGCTGCTGGCTGACCTGGGTGAGACGATGAAGACTGCCAGTCTCTGTGCGCTGGGAGGCCGCGCGGCCTATCCGGTCCTGACGGCGATCGAGCACTTTCCCGATGAATTCAGAAACAAGCTGTCGGCATTCAGCCGTCAGTCATAAGCTGATTGCTGAGAGCTGATCGCAGAAAGCCAGAAACGATGAATCTCACAATCAACGGTCGGGTTGTCAGCGCCGAACCAGGCGACACCATTTATAAGGCCGCGCAGAGCGGAGGGATCTCGATTCCCAGCCTCTGCGCCTCAGACCACCTGGCTCCCTTTGGGTCGTGCCGGCTCTGCCTGTGCGAAATCGAGGGGCGCCCCGGCACCCCGGCCTCCTGCACGACGCCAGTCCAGGAAGGGATGCGTGTCACCACAACCAGCGAGCTTGTCCAACGTCACCGGCGGAACATCGTCGAACTCTACCTCTCGGAGCAGCCGGAGCAGGGCCGGCAGACACAGGTCTTGGCCGACCTGGCTCGATCGATGGGTCTTGAAACCGTGCGCTATCGACAACCTGAGCGTCGCATGGTCTATGAGGATTCGTCGAATCCCTTCTTCTCATTTCGAAACAACATCTGTGTGTCTTGTGCGCGATGTGTGCGAGCATGCGAGGAAGTTCAGGGCACGAATGCTCTGACGATGCTGGGCCGTGGGTTCCGGACCATTCCGGTTGCCGGCGCTGCGTCACTCAGCGGCTCGGCAGAAGGATTTGCTACGTCCAACTGCGTGTCCTGCGGGGCTTGCGTGAAGGAATGTCCCACCGGAGCGCTGAAGGAGAAGACAGTGCTGGAGCACGGAATGCCGACGCAGTCTGTGCGAACTACTTGCGCCTATTGCGGGGTCGGTTGTGCGTTTGATGCGGGCATACGGGATGGACAGGTTGTGCAGATGGTTCCGGCTGACGACGGC
>JACPZN010000163.1 GCA_016195505.1 Nitrospirota bacterium
ATCTCAGGGATGGTGTCGGAACACTGTTTGCGTCGACTGGAGTTTCATCGTCATTTTCCTGATCTACTCTTCGCTAATGAGCCCATCACGGCAACTCTCGTAGTGAAAAACGGCAAATCCCGGCTCCCCTGCTTCTCACTGCGTGTGTTTGATGTGAGTGACGGTCGCGATCTCGATCGAGGTCTTGTGATCCGCCAGCTTCTCCCTGGTGCCAGCCAGCTGCTGTCCTATCCCCTCGTTGCCACTCGCCGTGGCCGGTTGCAACTCGACGGAGTTCGCGTGGTGACCTCATTTCCTTTCGGCCTGTTTGTCAAAAAAGTGTTTTATCCCCTCGATGGCATGGCTGTGGTCTGTCCCGCAATCAAACCACTCGAGGATGGCATGCTGCAAGACTTTCTGGCCGTCGGACACGAGCAGACTGTCCATCGACGAGGATATGGAAGCGATTTGTACAATCTGCGCCTGTACCGTGCTGGAGACGATTCGAGAAACATCCATTGGGCGACAACGGCGAGAACGTCGAAGCTGACCGTTCGGGAAACTGAGGCAGAAGATCAGCGCCGGGCCACGATTCATCTGTCTACGCTCGCCCCAGCTAGCCACAATACAGTGTTTGAAGAGGCGGTGGCTTTGACCGCTTCAGTCGTGCATCACCTCGCAAACCGTGGCTATATCCTTCGCTTAGTCGCCGGACCCTCTCGCTCCTCGTTTGGCCAAGGCGAGCCGCATGTAATCGACCTACTGCGGATCCTAGCCCTCTGCGAACGGCGCTCTCCGGACATGGCCCTCTGGCCTCAAGACGACCTGTTTACCGAACCGCAGGATGTCGAAGAGGGGGCACTGATTGCCGTGCGACCATGGGATGGGGCCGGGGTTCCTGGAGCAGAGCATCCTACGCTCCTCATCGACGCAGAGACATTCGCCGAGGCTTCACATGTCCTTTGATCAAGCGCTCCAGCTTACATCGATCTTGCTCGCGTCCGCTTCGTTCATCGGGCTGGCATTCGGAGCCAGTCTGCCGGAGTGGCTTACCCTCTTGACCGGCTTAGCCCTGATTCTAGTTCTCCTGCGAACCTTGGGACTTAAATCGATCGACCGTGTTGCGCGGTATGTTCCGCTATCAACAACGACCTGGAACATCCTTGTCGTCATCGGCTTTCTCGGATTCTGGGTCGATATCCTGTGGATCTCCGGTGACCTCCTTCCCGCAGGGGTTCACTTTCTCCTAATCCTGATGGTCATCAAGCTGTTTAATCTGCAACTTCGTCGGGACTATCTGCACCTCTATGCCATCAGCTTAATGGCCATCTTGGCGTCCGCGTCGTTGACGACAGACCTTTGGTACCTCCCGATCTTTCTGGCCTATCTCTTGACCGGGGTCTGGACGTTGCTTCTATTCCAGCTGACCAAGAAATCTGAGGAACCCCTCGGTGCTGCGACTGCTACATCGCTGTCACACGAACCTCCTGACTCGCACAGCCGTGTTACACCTGAATTATTCTGGCTCGCCAACGGGCTTGCGCTTGCGGCCTTCGGGTTGACGCTCGTCATTTTCTTTACGATCCCTCGGGTAAGCGCCGGGTTTTATCAGAAAGGCTATGGGGAGAATATTCGCACGTCGGGGTTTTCGGATACCGTAAACCTGGGAGCGATAGGGCCCATCAAGCGTGATCCCAGCGTCGTCATGCGGGTTGAGCTTCCGGATCGACCTGCGCACGAGGTAGGGCGATTCAACATACGAGGGGTGGCCTTTGACCAATACGATGGCAGGTCCTGGACAAATCGCCTGAGTCATCGCCGTGTTTTAAGTGAATATACTTCAGGGACGTTCACCCTTCGCCACAGACAATCTCCTGTGCCGTCTCACCTCGGACCCGCTCTCCGCCAGAACATTTTACTTGAGTCACTCGACACCCCTGTCCTCTTTGCAGCACCCTTTGCTGAAACCGTCAGCGGCAAGTTCCTGACAGTCCAGTCGGATCAAACCGGCGCGTTGTATTTGCCTTTCCCCAGTTCGTCACGAATTGAATACTCAGCAGTCTCTCGATCCAACCCTGTGTTGCCGGCAGATCTTCAACCCCAATCGGTATCGTACCCTGAATCATTCGCCATGCATTTCTTACAAACGCCTGTGCACTCAGAACGCATTGGGGCCTTGGCACATGAGATCGTCCGAACCAAACGCACTACCTACGACAAGGCGATTGCCATTCAGGAGTACCTCTCACGGAATTTTCGCTATAGCCTCGATGCCCCTCTCGCAGAACAAGCACATCCGCTCGAGGAGTTTCTCTTCACCCGCAAAACAGGTTACTGCGAGCACTATGCAACGGCCATGGTGATCATGTTGCGAACAGTTGGCATTCCCGCGCGGCTCGTCACCGGATTCCTGGCGACGGAGTGGAATGAATATGGGAACTACTATATGGTCAAACAGCAAGATGCCCACGCGTGGGTGGAAGCTCATCTGCCACATTCCGGCTGGGTCATGTTGGATCCAACCCCGGCCACGAGCGAAAATGTCGGCAGTGTGTCCCCCGCATGGCAGGCCTTGGGAAGAATGATGGACAGTCTCCGACTCCGTTGGAGTCGTTTTTTCGTGCAGTACAGCGCAGCTGATCAGCTCGCTGTGGTTCGGGAGTTGAAAGCAGGTAGCGCATCGGTCCGAAACAGGGCCTGGGACTCGTTGACCATGATTTTGAACCCTCTGGCCATGACGCTTGGGAGGGTTGCTCGGTATATCGCGGAGGGAAATTTGCGCCTATTAGGCGAGTTCCTGGCCCTCACGTTGATTGGACTCAGCACCCTCGTCTGGCTGGCTTGGAAGCGGCCTTGGATAAGAGGGATCGAATCGAAGAGAGCCGCACGAGAAGAGCAGCCGATCACATATCTCTATAAACGAATGATTCATTGCCTCGCGCGGCGAGGTATTTCAAAAGAGGCCAGCACGCCCCCGCTTGAATTCATACGCATCATTCATGAGCAGAGGAACGACGCAAGTTCAGCTGTGGCAGTAATCACAGAACTTTATTGTCGAGCAAGGTTTGGTCGGATTCCTCTGACGAAAGAAGAACTTCGTTTCGCCCAAGACAACCTCCGCCAATTGATGATGCTAGGCAGGGCCTAGTCGATATCTCGTCCTGAGATCTTGGTCGATTCATGAAGTAGAAAGGAAACATGGAGCGGGAAAAGGGATTTGAACCCTCGACCCTCGCCTTGGCAAGGCGATGCTCTACCACTGAGCTATTCCCGCTCGTAGATGTTTGAAGTGAAGAGGGGTGGGATTCTACTCAGCTGACCACTCACTGTCAAGCAATCCACACAAGCAGTCCAGAGGTCCAGACCTCCTTATGCCGCTCCATTAACCTGGTTACGAATTTAGATA
>JACPZN010000164.1 GCA_016195505.1 Nitrospirota bacterium
GAATCGACGCGGAGTCTCCAGCGGATCGTCGTCGAAGTGTTTCCGAAAACTTATTTTATTCGCACAGTGTCTTTGCATGAAATCAGCGGTAATGTGGCGACTTTCGAGTTTTCCGACTTGAAACCCAACCTCGGATTGGGTAATGAGGTGTTCGATTTCAAGACGCCACCGGATGTCGAAGTCGTAAAGGCCCCGGTTTTGAATGGACCATAAGCAGTCTATGGGCAATAGTCGGTACACGCGGGCGCACAGTTCATCTTCACGAATGACCATTGACCAATGACTTGTCTTCAAGAGGGGGAGGGACTCAGAGTAGGTGCAAAACCTCGTGAATAGCGTAACAGACGCGGTTGAGAGGGCGGTCGCGGCACTTAATGTCGATCAGCTCCACCAGGAGTATTGGGATCAGAACGAATTTCTGGTCATCAAGCAGTTCCTGCCACGAGCCTTCGTGGAAGCGACTCTCGTTCCACAGGCTCAGGATGTCAAGACGGAGCTCAATCGAAACTACATCCCCGGTCATAAGAAAGGGGGGAGCGTCAGCTATTACACGGTGCAGGAAAAAGCTCCGAGATTTCTCGATCTCTACCGGTCCGAATCCTTCAAAGCGTTCTTGAGCCGGCTTACTGAAGTGAAGCTGACATTCTGCCCCGACAATGATCCACACTCCTGCGCGCTCTACTACTACACCGAGCCCGGAGACCACATAGGGTTCCACTACGATACGTCGTACTATAAAGGGGCCCGTTATACGATACTGATGGGTCTTGTCGACCGGTCAACTCACTGCAAACTGGTGTGCGAACTCTTCAAGGATCACCCGACGAAACAGCCGCGCCATCTTGAGCTGGTGACCGAGCCCGGCGACATGGTGATTTTCAACGGCGACAAGTTGTGGCATGCCGTGACGCCTCTGGGGGAGGGGGAAGAACGGATTGCGCTCACCATGGAATATGTGACGAATCCAGAAATGAACCCAGTCAAGCGGATCTATTCAAATCTGAAAGATTCTATCGCCTACTTTGGCCTGAAAACAGTTTTCAAACGGGCGTTTTCAGGTTTAAATCGCTTAAGCTAATCTGCTGCAGAATCTCTGCTTGTTTGTTCCCGCCGACTCAATCGGATGCTGTCAAGGACGTCATATCGACGGCGCGGTGAAGAATCGCACACAACTCTCCTCGGTGGTAGGGCTTGGTCAAGAAGGCAAAGGCTCCTCGAGCCAGGGAGCTAAGCTTCTGATCCGTCGAAGTTGTGGCTGTCAAGACGATCACCGGAGGAGAGGGATCGGAGGTCTGTAGTTTCTCCAAGATCGAATGGCCGTCGCCATCGGGCAAGCCGAGATCGAGGAGAACTGCATCGTAGAAGGTCCGCTCGATGGAAGAAAACGCGTCACGACAAGTCTGCGCGCAATCGACGTGAAACCCTTCAAACTCGAGCAGGTCTTGTACGGCCATCAGAATATCAGGGTCATCTTCGACGACAAGCACAGAATGGTACGCGGTCACGGGGTGTCTCGCAAACTTGGGCGCTTCGGTTGCCAGCCTCATCCTCGATTCCGTCCTTGCGTGACGATGTGTGAATGAATAGAACGGACCGTGCCTCCCGAAAGAGGTACGGCGCTGGTGGCAACGGCTAGAGGCGACAGTGCCGTTCCGGACGGGCACGATCCAGAAGCAGCGTCAGACGGCGAGGGAATGGGAAGCTTTCTCACCATGTGAGTGACTGTCGGCTCCACACATCGCCCCATTTTGGCTGTTGGTGCGACGGGAACCGTATGGCCATGCTGTCCTTCATGATTGAATGAAGATCAGATAGAGCAATGCTCATACCACAGACAAAAATTCCCGGCCGTGAAATGCAAAACCATAACTGCTTGATTTGCTAAAACACAACGGGAGATGTGCTGGTCAAAAGGGAAGGGCGATTTACTGCAGCCGCTTGGGCTGTATCAGATTGGGTACGAGCGTTATCTTCGCCGATACAGGAGAACGCTGACAGACCGAGACGGGTAGAAAACGAGAGATCCTACTGATGCAGATGTTTCATGGCGGCGGCACAGAGGATAATAAAGAAACCCATCCAGAGGGCCGCGCGCTGGAAGGGGATGGCCTCATAGGACTCGCCCTCTTCGGCCTCGTCGTCTGGCTTGAAGAGGACGGTGTAGAGAAAAAGTGTGAGGAGGCACAGGACGAGAAGAAGCTTGATGAAGAAGACGGTCAAGTACTTGGCATGGTGCTGGACGCCGGCGCCGGTTTGCGAGGTCAGGACTTGATTGACGTAATGGAGGTTAATGCCGCCGGTGAACAGCAGGACCACCAACAGAATGCCGGCGACCTTTTTATAGTGCTGATAGAAAATATCCGTGATGGGTTTAATCTGTTCCTTCGCCACCGCCTTTTGCAGCCCTGGCGTGACAGCCATGACGAGGAAGGCCAATCCGCCGATCCATATCACCGCCGAGAGGAGATGGAACCAGTGGTTGATAATCGGTATCAGCGTATTGAGATCGGTGACGATACTTTGAAGAGCGTCCACTCTTAGAACTCGTGATGAGTGACGGGTGACTGGTGATGAGTAAGAACCGAAGAATCAGTGTGGGTGAGATTAGTTTCTTTTAGCTCGTCACGCATCACTGATCACTCGTCACGCTAGAACTTGAAGACCGGCGCGTCGTTTCCGAATCGCTTCTTGCGCAGTTCTTCCATCAGCTCGACGGTGATGAGGGTCACATTGTTCTCATGGGCGTGCTTCTCGACGCCCTTTTTCACCATGGCGCGAAGGAAGTAAGGGATGCGGCTTAGGCGCAGGGCTGAAGCCTCATCCCAAGCCACTTCGGATTCTTCCGGGACATTGAAAGCGACCTTGATTTTCTCCCCGCCCTTCGGAGTATAGAGGCACCACTGGTCTTCATCCAGCCAGTCGCCGTGATCGACATAGGGGCGGGCTCGGCAGCCTCCGCAGATGTCACTGTACTCGCAGTCGCCACATTTGCCTTTCAGCTGAGGATAACGGAACGAGTTGAAGACATCCGACTTTTCCCAAAGATCGACGAAGCTGTTCTGGCGTAGATTTCCGGCAGACAGCGGCATATAAGGGCAGGGTGTCAATTCGCCGTTTGGCGTCACACGGGCATAGTTGGTGCCTGCGAGGCAGCCTCCGCCCATGTAGCCCGTAGCCTTGGTGATCGGCGAATTGGGGTCCTTCTCATAGGCCAGCCGCTTGAAGTGCGGGGCGCAGCGGGCTCGGACCAGCATGCCTTTATAGTTATCCTGGCAGTTCACCAAATACCCCAGTACCTCTTCATACTGGGCCGGTGTGATGTCAGTCAGTTCTTCGCCCCGCCCCGTGCAGACCATAAAAAAGACATTCAATACTCGAGCACCGAGTTGATGAGCCCAGTCGATGACGTCAGGCAATTCTTTGTAATTCATCGGCTGCGCACTGAAGTGCACTTGGAATTGAAGGCCGTTGCGTTTACTGGCTTCGATGCCGGCGACGGCCGCTTCCCATGCGCCGGGAACACCACGAAAATGATTGTGCTTCTGAGGATCGAGCGAATCGATACTGATGCCCACCCCCATCACACCGATCTCGACGAGGGTCTTAGCCATCTGGTCATTGATCAACATGCCGTTGGTGCCGAAGACGACCATAAAACCGAGCTTCACGGCATGCCGTGCGATGTCAAGGATATCCGGCCGGACAAGCGGTTCACCGCCGGTAATGACAAGCAGGCAGCCTTTATTGACTTCCGCGATCTGATCAATGAGTCTGTAGCACTCGTCAGTGCTCAGCTCATCATCCCCCCCGGCTGCTTTGGTGGTGGCATCGAGATAGCAGTGATGGCATCTGAGATTACAACGCTTGGTTAGGTTCAACGCAACGAGGTAAGGTTTGAAGTCGTCGACGGTGCGGCCGTCGTACGGCCCGTCAGCCTGTGGAGTCGGCGTGAAGAACTGGGTGATCTGCCGGTGAAATGATCCCAGCGCGCCCGGCAACGACGGGATGTTCAGGATCGGCAGTGGCTTGCCCATAATCAGTCCTGGGTGCTGAGGGTTGAGTGCTGAGTCAGAACGCGGCGATCGCATCTTCTTGCTCAGCACCCAGCACTCAGAACTATGCCTGTACCTTTCCGGTGAGGTTGGCGATCATGTCTTTGAGGTTGCCGGTTTTCATGGCCTCGGCCATGTACCCCTTGGCCTGCTCAATACCTTCGTTGGCGACTTCCAGTGTGATGTAGGTCGTACCGATCTTATCTGCATGCTTGATGATCAGCGCCTTGGTGCAGTCACGCATGAAGCCTTCGGGAGCCCGCTCTAATCTGGCCTGTGCTTCGCTCGTCCAGGTGTAGGGCGAAGCTGGCTCGGCATGGCCGTTCGATCCGTTCCCATTCGTGGCTGCAAGTGCGACTTCCGTTGCTGCTGAAGTGCCCGTTCCCTTGTTGGCGAAGATCGGGGTGTAGTCTTCGTCCACTGCTTCTTTAATCATCGGCGCAGCGTATTCAAGTGTAATGGTGGTCATCCCGAGCTTGCGCGCGCTCTTTTCAATTTTTGCTTTGGCGCGTCGACGCTGGAACCCGGCCGGCACGGCACGGATCGCTTCCTTGGCATCCTTGGTCCATTGCATCGGGACGTCGTCGTAGGCCAGATCTGTTTCAAGCACCCCTTCGGCGTGCGCCGCGGCTTCGAAGATTTGCTTGTCGACCAGTTTGAAGCGGTCGCCTCCGGCAGCGCAGACAGGGCATTTCACGGGCGTCTCGCCCTTGCCGATATAACCACAGCCGTCGCAGACGAAGTAATCCTGGGTCATCCGATCCAAGTAGGCTTGAGTGCCGGCGCTGACCTTCGGTTTTTCTTGTACGATCTCAGTCATGATTCCGCTAAGGGTCGAACCCATGAGATCTTTTGATACAGCTTCGTCTGCCTGCATCTTGTTGCGATCGATGCCAGCGGCGTCCAAGCTGCCACCGAGCGCGCGCATGGCGTCCATAGCTCCCTTAGGAAGGATGTGGCCGACGGCGGCATCCACGACGGTATTACTGATAATCGTGTGGCCTTTCTCGATCGCATAACGGTGAATGGCGGTCTTGGCGACGCCACGAGCAAAGACGGGGATTTTTTCCATCCGTCGCAACGCCTCTTCGGTCCAGGCGATCGTGTACTCGGCCTGGGTATCGATCGGCGGCACATACTTGCGATTGGAGATCAACACGTTGCAGGGAGCACTTCGGAGGAGATTTTCCGTATTGCTCCCGATGTCCATGTCTTCGTCGCTATGGACGCCGATGCGCCCAACGATCAGCAATGTCGGAATGTCTTTGCGCACGTACTGGATGATTTTTTCGAAGGCCTTGCCGTCAAGCAACGTTGTTTTCACATCGGTCTGTTCGGCCTGGGCGATTTCGCGGGAGATGTCCAAATGAGACTGGTAAATCTTTGCTAAGCCGCTGTCGATGATTTCTTCGTGCAGCTTTTCTTGTTCCTTGAAGCGAAACACTTTGCCAGCTTCTTCGTTCAGGACACCGGAGATGCTGTGGAACGCGGCATAGTGGAAATAAGGATCGAAGGCTGAAATAGCTTCAACCGGCATGTTGAAGGCCTTGCCCAGTGCGAGGCCGGTCATGAGCCCGCCAAAGGAATAGGGGCTTCCGTCCACAGCAACCACGATCTTGCCGCCCGTCATCGGTTGGATATTCTTGATGATCAGCATGTCGGAATTGCGGACCCGGCGGACCACACGCTCGGTGTTGCTGCCGATCACGCTATCCTTCACGGCGCCGACGCCCAGGGCACCCATAATGACAAGATCGTAAGCGTTGGTGTTGATGTCTTCGGCAAGGACCTTCCAATTCCGCCCCTCGAGGGAACGGCGCTCGATCGGCAGATTAGCCTCATTACATTTCTTATCGACGTAGTCCAGGTAGGAGTCCGTGATAATCTGGAGTCCGCGGGTAATCAAAGAATCGTGGATCTGGCGTTGGCGGTCGAGTTCCCTCTCATCGTGATATTCCTCGGGCAAGCCAGCTTCCATCTGTTTGAACCGTTTGTCATGCATCTTGGCGGCATAGACGTGGCTTCCGACAATCTTGGCCCCAAAAGTTTTTGCCAGGTGGACACCGACATCCACGGCCGTATTGGAATGGTCGGAATTATCGACCGGGATATAGATAGTTTTGTACATCGAGGCGCCTCCTTCAGGCGCGTTCAGGACAGGGGGCAAACGGACGTAATTGTGTGAAAAACCAAATGGTTGACGTACTGCCCCAGTCTCAAAGAGGTCGGATGATAGCACTGGGTAGAACTGGAATGCAAGGCATGGCAGAAGGAGGTCATGCGTCGATAGTCAACTGTCAAGCGCCGGGGGGCCACAAACACCCATGATTGACGAATGACGGGTGCGCGTGCCTAACTGGCCGAAGTCACACTTGGTTCAGGCGGTTGGCGGTTGACGGTTGCCGATCCACGGGCGCTCGGGTGGGACCGCAGAATCTCTTCCAGCGAGAGGAGGGCATCGCGTCCCGAATTCCCCTCGATCCCCTTGCTCAAGCTCTTGTCTGCATAGGAGGTTGTGTCGTTGGCCGATTGCGAGAGGGAACCGGTCCACTTTCTCGGATCTCGGCTCCCTTCCTTCTTCTCCCAAGCTCGGAGACAGGCCTTGGCAATGAATTTATTCAGAGGAGCTGGGTTGTAGAGGAGCTTTCTGATGCTGGTGGGGGTGAGCATCAGAGGGTTGTATCCGGCAGACAAGTAGCCTTCTTCCAGCAATCGATGTTCCAGATCGGTGTTCGGTTGGATACCCAAGAAGAACATCAATGGGAAGACGCGCTCTTCCCCTAGGATCGACGCCACGATCTTATAGGACTCCACGCTCTGGAGGAGACTTTCTTCTGTTTCCTTGGGACTATTGAGCGAGTAGTTCAAAATGACCTTGCCCTTGAATCCCGCTTCCGCCAGGTAGCGACACCCGTCGTAGAGCCGTTCAAGCTTGAATCCCATGTGAAGATTGTTCAGGACCTCTTGCGAGCCGGACGTGATTGCCACCTCGAGATCACCGACGCCGGATCGCACCATCAGCTTGGCCAATTCCGGCGTGATCAACGAAGTCCTGATGTAGCCGGACCACTCGATCTCGAGTTTCTCGGCGAGAATTCGTTCGAGGATCTCGGTACATTGTGGATAGGCTTCTTTCCCCGTGATGAACTGGGCATCGGTAAACCAGAAGCGGCGGGCGCCCCATTGATGGTAATGCTGTGAAATGTCTTGTACGACCATGGCAGGAGGCCGATAGCGGACACGCTTGCCTTCAATATAGGGATAGAGGCAAAAAGCGCAGTCATAGGGACAGCCGCGCTTGGACTGGACGCCGATCGATTCGCCGACGAACTCGCGATATTGGGGAAAAATCGAGGTGAGATAGGGGAGATCCACGGTGAGGGCGTCAAGGAGCGCGGGCGATCCCTGCCGGCCTTTCCGGACCTGCTTGCCTTCTTTGACGATATAACGCTCGTCCTCGATCGACCGGCCTTCTATCACCTTCAGGATCGCGTCTTCGCCTTCGCCGAGGAGGCCGATCGTGCCTTCTGGAAGTTTCTCGATCAACTGATCGGCGAAGGCCGTGAAGGCGCCCCCTCCGATCATGATCTGGGTTTTGGGGAACTCTTTACGGATCAACCAGGGGTACGACAGAATCGTATAGATGTGGCTGTAATAGCGATAGAGCTGCTTCACCCCTTCGACCGATGCGGCGATCCGCTTCAGTGGATTGCTCGCAAAATAGAAATTGAAGGCGTGCTCCAGCGACGAATCGCCCTCATGCGGCGAGAAAATCTGAATGTCTCGCCAGGAAAAGCAGACTAACTCGGGTTTGAACTCCGTTGCCGTATCGCGGATGGCCCGACCTCGCTGAGAGACCGGAAACAATGACAAGTCGAGAATGCGCTGGCGAACTTCCGGCTTCCGTCGATAGATAAAGTCGGCGAGGTACGTAATCCCAATCGGATAGACCTTCTTGCAGGGGAGGAAGATGTAGAGGATGGAGTTCATAGAAGCACAGGACTGAGGACTGAGGACTGAGCGAGCAGCACTTCCCGATCATATGTCTCAGTCCTCATACCTCAGCACGCAGTCCTTTACTACTTGGTAGCCAGATGGATCGCCACGATCCCGCCGGTCAAATTCTTATAGGAGACCTGGCGGAAGCCAGCCTCGCGGAGGACCTGGCAGAGCCGTTCCTGATCCGGGAATGTGCGGATCGACGCAGGCAAGTATTCATAGACCCCGGTGGTGTCGCGCGCGACCTTCGTGCCGATCCAAGGCAAGAGCCTGAATGAGTACCAATCATAGAGCGCACGCAACCAGCCAAAAACCGGGCGTGAAAACTCCAGACAGACAAAACAACCAGAGGGTTTCATGACCCGGCGAATCTCCCTGACGGCTTGCGGCAGGTCCCCGACATTCCGCATGCAGAAGCCGGTCGTCACGGCATCGAAGGTGTCGTCGGCAAATCCCAAATGCTCCGCGCTTGCCTGGAGGCAAGTGATTTTGCCCGCCAGCCCCTTGCCATCCACTTTCTTGAGGCCTTCGGCAAGCATCGCATGGTTCAGATCGGACGCGATCACGCGCCCCTTGGCTCCCATCCGTGGCTCGATCAAAAGCGCTAGATCTGCAGTGCCGGATCCGACATCCAAAGCCGTTCCTTGTTCGACAAGAGGCACCAAGGAGGCCGTCAGTTTTTTCCAACGGTAATGAAGGCCAAAACTCAGCAGCGTGTTGTTCAAATCGTACACGCCGGCGATCGCCGTGAACATCCGCTGCACGGCTTCCTCGCGGGCTTGGCCAGACCAGGTGGAGACCACTTGGGGAGGAACTTGCGATTCCTGCGCGACAGGCGGTTGTTCGGCTCGTACCATGGTGCCGTGGTAGCACCTGCTTTCAACCTTTGTCAAGGCAAGGCAGACGGATGGTATAATCCGCGTCCCATGTCGGGATCAATCGTCATTAAGGGCGCGCGGGAACACAATCTCAAGAACATCGACATCGAGATCCCACGCGACAAGCTCGTCGTCATCACCGGTTTGAGCGGCTCCGGCAAGTCGTCGCTCGCCTTCGACACCATCTACGCCGAAGGGCAGCGGCGGTATGTCGAGTCTCTTTCCGCCTATGCCCGTCAATTCCTCGAACAGATGGGCAAGCCGGATGTCGATTCGATCGAAGGGCTTTCGCCCGCGATCTCCATCGAACAGAAAAGCACCAGTCACAATCCCCGCTCCACCGTCGGCACTGTCACCGAAGTCTACGACTATCTCAGGCTCCTGTTTGCCCGTGTCGGGCGTCCCTACTGTTTCCAATGTGGGGAAGAAATCACTGCGCAGACCGTGCAACAGATGGTCGATGCTATTGCGTCGCTGCCAGAAGGAGTGAGGTTTCAGATTCTGGCGCCGATCGTGCGCGGGCGAAAGGGCGAATACCGGAAGGAACTCTTGGAGATGCGAAAGGCGGGCTATGTCCGGGCCCGCATCGACGAGAAGATTGTCGATCTCGGTGACGACATTGCCCTCGATAAGCAAAAGAAACATACGATCGAAATCATCGTTGATCGGCTGGTGATGAAAACCGGTGAGGCGCTCAGGCGTCGGCTGGCCGACTCAGTCGAGACCTGCTCCAAGCTCGCCGGCGGGCTCGTCGGTGTCATGACGGAGGAGGGCACCATCCGGCTCTACAGCGATAAGCTGGCCTGCATCAGATGCGGCGTGAGTTATCCGGAGATCACGCCCCGGGTGTTTTCCTTCAACAGCCCGCATGGGGCCTGTCCAGCTTGCGACGGCATTGGCTATGCAATGATACCGGGCTGCCCGGAGGAAGAAGACTTCACGCAGTTGGAACCCTGTGAAGTCTGTCATGGCGCAAGGCTCAGACCGGAGAGTTTGTCCATCAAATTGGCGAAGAAATCGATTTCAGAAGTGACGAGGCTCTCGGTGCGGGCCGCTGCCGAATTTTTCCTCACGCTCAAGTTCAACGACCGTGAATTGGTCATTGCTCACCGGATTCTAAAAGAGATCCGTGAGCGGCTGGGATTTCTCGTGAATGTCGGCCTCGACTATCTCACGCTCGATCGTGCGGCAGCGACATTGTCTGGCGGAGAAGGGCAGCGTATCCGACTCGCTACGCAGATCGGATCGGGTCTGGTCGGCGTCCTGTATATCCTCGACGAGCCGTCGATCGGTTTGCATCAGCGGGACAATCGGCGCCTGCTCCAGACGCTGCTGCGCTTGCGCGATCTCGGCAATACCGTGGTGGTGGTTGAGCACGATGCCGAAACGATGCAGGCGGCGGATCACATTCTCGACATGGGACCAGGTGCCGGGTCTCATGGAGGCCATGTGATTGCCCAGGGCACGCTGCAACAGGTCATGGAGAACCCCGATTCGTTGACTGGACAATACTTGCGTGGCGTACAGACTGTTCTGGTCCCGCAGCGGCAGCGGAAACAGAAAGGTGCGCTCTCTGTCGTCGGCGCGCAGAAACATAATCTGAAAAACGTGACCGCGAAAATCCCGTTGGGGCTCTTTACTTGCGTCACCGGCGTCTCCGGATCCGGCAAAAGTACGCTGGTGCTGGAGGTGCTGTTTCATTCGTTGAACCAGTTGCTTGGCCGACAGCCATCAGCTGTCAGCGATCAGCTCCCTTCTCGTCACGCGTCACGCGTCACGCATCACGAAGGAAGGACAAAGAGAGTGGAGAGGAGAGTGCCGGTGCTGGATGGCTGTAAAGAGCTAAAAGGCGTCGACGCGCTCGACAAAGTGATCGATATCGATCAATCGCCGATCGGCCGGACCCCCCGCTCGAATCCCGCCACCTACACAGGACTGTTCGGCTACATCCGGGACCTCTATTCCAACCTGCCGGAGTCGCGCGTGCGGGGCTACAAGCCCGGTCGCTACAGTTTCAACGTGAAGGGTGGCCGCTGCGAAGCCTGTCAAGGCGACGGCCTCATCAAGATCGAAATGCATTTTCTTCCCGACGTCTATGTGACCTGCGAAGTCTGCAAAGGCCAGCGGTACAACCGGGAGACCATGGAGATTCTGCACAAAGGGAAGAGCATCGCCGACATCCTGAACATGACGGTCGACGAGGCAGTGGCATTCTTTGAGCACATCCCCTTCATCAAGCGGAAGTTGCAGACGCTGCACGACGTGGGATTGCATTACGTGAAGCTCGGCCAGTCGGCCACGACACTCTCAGGCGGCGAGGCGCAGCGGGTGAAACTATCGCGCGAGTTGTCGAAACGGCCGACAGGGCGAACGCTGTATATATTGGATGAGCCGACGACCGGCCTGCATTTTGCCGACGTCCAGCGATTGCTCGATGTGCTGGATCGGCTGGTCGAAGCGGGCAACACCGTTCTCGTCATCGAGCATAACCTCGATGTGATCAAGAACGCCGACTGGATCATCGATCTGGGCCCCGAAGGCGGCGACCGAGGCGGCGAGATTGTGGCTGAGGGCCCGCCGAAAGAAATTGCCAAGTCGAAGCGGTCGTATACGGGGCAGGTGTTAAGGGAGGCGGGGCTCTAAGGGCGGATTGCTTGAGAGTCGGCATGATGCGAGGGATAGTGGTTGCACATGGTTCCCTACGCTTAGCCGAGTGCGACTCTGAAGAGCGATAAGAATCGCATGCCGTCGCAGTCGGCACTCTCGTGCTGTCATCTTCCCGCGCCCGCTATGCCGACTCCCGAGCAATCCGCCCTTCCAGCCCCGATGAAGGGGAAAGGGCAAGAGTGGCTGATGGCGCTAGTGGCCATCAGCCCACATATGTGAGTAGATAAGGAGGCCCATGCACACGATCCTCTTGCTGACGATCTCAAACATCTTCATGACCTTCGCGTGGTATGGGCATTTGAAGTACAAGGACTCACCCTTGTGGATCGTGATCGTGGCGAGTTGGGGGATTGCATTCTTTGAGTATTGCTTTCAGGTGCCGGCGAATCGCATCGGCCACTGTGAATTCACCACGGCCCAATTGAAAACAATCCAGGAAGTGATTACCCTAGTCGTGTTTTGTGTCTTCTCGGTCCTGTATCTTAAGGAACCGCTCAAGTGGAACTATCTGGCTGGGTTCGGCCTGATGGTTGGCGCTGTCTTCCTTATTTTTAAGGAGTGGTAACCCATGGCCACGAAGAAAAAAGAGACGACGAAAGCGAAGGAACCGGCAATGACGGCAGCCACATCGGCGAGCGGCGGTTCGGCGGAGGATTTCGAAAAGCTCGGGGTCTTCTATCTCGGCCGGCCCTACGATCTGGCAACCAAGCAGGCGAAGCCTGGGTGGCTGCTCTACGACTCAAAAGATCTCGTGACACACGCAGTCTGCGTCGGCATGA
>JACPZN010000181.1 GCA_016195505.1 Nitrospirota bacterium
TTTTGCGTCCCCAATAAAATGCAGGTTGTTTGGCTTGGCAGAAGGGCGCAACTAAGAGAGAAATGGAGCAAGACGAACTACTGAGAGGGGCAAAGTGCGACAGGCTGCAGACACGATTGAGCGACATTGTGCGACACACACAACTATTTCCATTCTTGGCCTGTCGAGTAGGCTCCTGACCTAGCGCAACCCTCGGCGGTTCAGTCTCAGCGCTTCCGCCACTCCCACGGCGGCACTGGGTAACGATCCACCCATAGCCCGCGCGTCCCTTCTCGCGCCTCCTTTTCTAACTTCTAACCCTTCCAGCGCTGCATCTGCATGCGCCACATTCCATTTACCCATTTCCATCGAGGCAGTGCTACCTGACGCATAGCTCCCCAAGAACATTCCACTGATCTGTTGCAGAATGGGTCATGACGGGTCCTCGCATATGATATACGGGACAATTTTAGGAGGTCCGTGTCTTGCATCACCAGCGAGCTATCATGCAGAGGATCGTGTGGGTCTCACCAGCGATTCCCGTATTTCACAATCTATGTGAGGAGGCAGTATGAAGATGCTCATGGGAAGGACGACGGCAGTGGTGATTGGTGCGATGCTGGTGCTCAGTGGCCCGGTGTGGAGTGGTGAAAAGGGAAAGGCGAAGAAAGATGAAGTGAAAGAGACGGTCGACATGGCCGCTGCGGCCAAGGTGACAATTGATCAGGCGATCAAGACGGCCTCGGAGAAAGTTGCCGGCAAGGTCGTCGAAGCCGAATTGGAAAAGAAACATGACAAGATCGTGTGGGAAGTCGAGGTCGTCACGGCGGAGAACAAGGTGATGGAAGTCCACATCGATGCGGCGAGTGGCGCGGTGATTGACACGGAAGAGAAACAAGGGGAGCCAAAACGGGAGCGGAAGCAAGCGCACAAATGACCTTCCTGTCCCCAGGCACTCGGCTATGCCACCGTCGTCCTCGTCTCGAACTTAGTTGGGGAGTCATAGCCGAGCGCTGAGAGATGACGCCTCCGAGAGGTCCTGAAGAGTATGTGGGTGCGTCTATCAGTATTCCGGCAAGTATGCAGGGAGAAGGAACGGCGGAGGGGCATCTGATTCTAAGAACTTTGTGTCCATCTCAACTTCCCGTTGACCCCCAGCGAGGAGAAAAATGGCATGACAACAAAGATCCGTGGAATGAAGCGGAGCACGCGGAATTTCTTCATTGGGGCAGCCTTTGGACTGCTGATCGCATTGACAGGGAACCCGGCGACAGCTGCGGAAAATTCGGAAACCACTCCTGGCGGGGTGGGGCTACAAGCGGCTAGCTGGCTGGTTACTATTCCGTATGGGGCCGTGAAGGTCGCGTATGCGCTCGGCGGGGGCATCGTGGGCAGCCTTGCCTGGGCGGTGACTGGAGGAAACACCACGGTTGCAAAGGCTGTCTGGATCCCGTCTATAACCGGTGATTACATTGTGCGGCCGGAGAACCTCACCGGGGAGAAGCCTCTCCAGTTCGTGGGCGGCTCATCAGACAAGCCCACGCCATAATGTCTTGCCCCGAAACGAGAGTGTTTGGCGTCTCTTCCAGGTAGACCCTGTGTCCCGCCTCGCTGTGCGCCACTCCCAATGGCACGGGGTGAAGCTCAGCCCACAACCCTTTTCGTGCTTTCCGTCGCTTCCAACTATTCCAGCGTGACATTGCCCAGCGCATACTTCCGATGCCACCAGCACCAGCCGTCCGTGACCAACCTGTGGTTGGCGTTGGTGCCATCATCAGGCAGTTCACACGAGCAATGTTACCGTTTCCTAAAGCTGCAATACAGGAGAGCTTGTTCAACTCCCAGCGGTGTTCGATCGAGCTCATTCGCGCTTTTCACCAACTCAAAGTCCGCACCGAGCTCATCTGCCAGACTTGCGGGACTATATCTGACAACGTTCAGCCCACTGCATCGTGTCGGTCCGCATTGCGTCGGTCCTTCAGGCGTGAAGGTCGCTACGATCACATGGCCATCGCGCCTCACCGCGTGGCGGATGGTCTCCACGTACCGGCGACGCTCTTCTGGCTGTAGGAGGAAATGAAATACGGCCCGGTCGTGCCACACATCATAGCAGTGACGTGGGAGCTCGACCGTGGTGATGTCACCCTCGATCCAGGTCACCTCAGCAGCACGAGCGCGGAGGCGTTGCCGCGTGAGCTCGAGCGCTCTTTCAACAATATCAAGTACTGTTACGTGCTGATAGCCCTCTGTGAGAAGTTCATCCACGAGGCGGGAAGTCCCTCCGCCCACATCAATGATCTGAGCTTCCTTGCTGGCTCCGGTGCTATGGATCAGTTCTAACGAGAGACGTGGGTACTCTTCGTACCAACTAAGTTGGGCCGGATCGAACGTGTGATAAATGCGTTCCCAATGCGCTTTGGCATCCATTCCTTGAGCCCTCCTTTTCCGCTAGCAGTTAGCATGGCCTCGATACAGATGCATAGGTGAGGCTGAGTAGGTGAAGCGAGAGAAAGATTCCGTTCGGCATACTTTACGCTGGATTTCGGAAGCCCCCACCCGCTCAAGGACGACATCACGAGATAGCCTATGCTTCCAATACCGCTGCGTCGACTGGAGGTGCCTGGCTTAAGGCCATACAGGCTCTGCATCCGGAAGTCAACTAAGAGGCAACCCCAACAAGGTGTGCCAGCGCTGCCCTTTTCATCTTGGATTCTCCTCCCGCCTCATGCACTTGGCCTGCTCGTACCGATAGGCTGGTTATTGAGACGAAAGACTTTCCTCTTTAGAATGAGCAATTGGTGTGCGCAGCATCGGCAGATGCGTAAATGCAGGGTTGTATTGATACTCAAGGTGTTATTCATGTGATGGCTTTGTCGGAAGGCTTGGACCGAGAGTCAGATTGCCCCAACTGATCCAGGATTGACTGGTGCAATACTCCCCAACAGAAATAGAACTTCATAAGTGATTCGGTGATCAGTCTTGACCTGACGGGTAGCTCCCCCGATTGATTTCTCGCGAAGGACGGTTATCTTGTAGCTGAGCGGAG
This sequence comes from Nitrospirota bacterium, assembly GCA_016195505.1. GTDB lineage: Bacteria > Nitrospirota > Nitrospiria > Nitrospirales > Nitrospiraceae > Nitrospira_D. Next base: position 3,026 of record JACPZN010000181.1, read on the forward strand.
GCCTCGGTGAGAGGAACACTCCATGTAATCGAGGTCAAGCGCAGGGGCGGTGAGCAGGCCCGCCAGGATAAGCGGGAAGCCTAAAACTCCTCCAAGACCTCCACATGTATAACGAGCTCTCTGGACTCCGCTCTGCTTTTGTTTTTTCTTTCAGACACTCCCATTACGTTGGTGTTGCGTTTGGGAAACCTATTAGTCGGAGTTTTCGTGCGCAATTATGGGCGGGACTTCGAAGTGAAGCAATATGGTCATAAAAAAACGGCCCACTCTCGTGTGGAATCGCGGGGGCCGCCAACTGGCCGGAATCAGGTTCGGCAATCCTTTAGTCGCTTAACGTCGATTGCCCCGCGCCTCCCTTTTCGTTCGGGCTCCCAATTGAGAGCCGTGCCTAATGGCACCGATCATCGATGGCGCGTCCCTTGAACCCCGATCCCACTACTGAAACAGCGCCCGCGTCCTTTGCACGCTGGCTGCACAAGAGCGGGTCACACTCTTGAGGGTGCCGACCTCTCTCGGCTCAAGCCACCTCCTTCAGTAGCTAGATAATCTCGGTCTTGTCGGAATCAACAAGGGCAAGATGCCTCACCGAACGGCAGGCTGTGGCATTACAGGACCTGACGAGATTGTGGGGGCCTAATTGAGGCGGGCCTTGCCTTTACCAGCAAAGAGTTTTTCAGCTTCGACCCGCGCGAGGTCTTTCCGGCGATGGGCGAGAATGACCGGATCGATCCGCTCGCCGCAGCTCACGCAACGCCAGTCGGTCGATCCGATCTCGAACACTCGTTCTTCCAGCATAAGCCCACCGCAGCGATGGCACCGATCGGTCTGAGTGTTCTTGGCGGCAACAACCTTGGTCATGAACAGATTCCTCCTTCTCTCTATAGATAGATGTCTATCGGAGCCACCAAGATGGAAAAGGATTCGTCCTCGACACAAGAAAACCAATGGCGAAAGAGGCAACAGCTCGCAGGTATCATCTGCCCCGTAATGCCACAGATTTCCTCGCTCTTTTTGCCAAACGAAAGTCCATCAGCCCTCTAACCAGCTGCATTTTCAAGAGGTGCCTATATGGCCTTCGGGTTTCGGACCCATGGCACCGTCGATGCAGTGTCTCCTTTAGGCAATGGTCGTTACAGGAGGAAGACGATGGTACAAACGGCGACGACTCAAACCGTGATGGATATTGTGCTTCGCTCCCCAGGTTGCGACCTGGAGGAAGTAGTCCTCGAGTGTCGGAGTCTCACCTGGAATCAAGTGTTTCTCGAGATCGATCGACTCAGCCGCGAGGGTTACGTGATTCTGAACTTACAACGACCAGGGCATTACAGCATCCGGCCTGCCCAGCCGAGCATCAGACTTTCATAACCACACAAAGGAGGGATAGTCATGACCGCATTAACCAGATGGGAACCAATGATGCGCTGGAATCCGTTCAAGGAAATGGAAGAGATGGAGAAACGACTCTCGAGCTTCTTTGGCCGTGTGCCGGTTGGCACCAACGGTGACAAGAATGAGGCGATCACCGTCGCTGAATGGTCGCCGCTGGTAGACATCTCGGAAGATGACAAGGAATACCTTATCAAGGCCGAGATTCCTGAGATGAAAAAAGAGGACATCAAGTTGAACATCCATGACGACGTCCTCACGATCACAGGTGAACGAAAGTACGAAAAGGAAGAAAAGAATAAGAAGTACCATAGGGTCGAGCGCGCTTACGGCAGCTTCATGAGGAGCTTTACGCTGCCGGAAGATGCGGACGGGAGCAAGGTGGGGGCCGAGTACAAGGATGGCGTGCTGAAGGTCCATCTTCCGAAGTCGGAGAAAGCCAAGCCTAAAGCAATCGAGGTGAAGGTGGCCTGACTGCAAGAAGGAGGGAAACATGTTTCGCCATCCCAAATATCTCGAAATTCCGTGGGACGTGCATTGGCATGAGGGAGAGACCGAGTCTCAGCGTCACCTCTGGTGGTTGATCGCGCTGCTGATCTTGCTGGCCATGTTCTTGATCGGAGTCGGCGTCACGAGCGGTCTTATGTAGGTTAAGAGGTCTGTCTGGTCCGTTTGGTCTCTCAGGTTGTGCTGATAAACCAAAGGAACCAGACAAACCTGACAGACAAGGAATTGTTGTGGTCTTTAAGAACCGTGAAGAGGCCGGTCGTCGGCTCGTCGAACAACTGATCCATTACCGCGACCATCCGGCGGCCCTCATCCTAGCGCTTCCCCGGGGGGGTGTGGCAGTCGGTTACCAGCTGAGCCTGGGACTGCATCTTCCACTCGACGTCTTCATCACCCGTAAGCTGGGAGCGCCGGACAATCCCGAATACGCATTAGGAGCTGTGGGTGAGACTGGGACGATTTATCTGAATCCAGAAGCGGTGACGGCGTTCGGCCTCACCCACGCGGACATCAAGGAGCTCGTTCAGGCGCAGCAGCAGGAGATCACTCGCCGGCAGGCCCTCTATCGCCAGGGCCGCCAGCTCCCTGTGCTCACCGACCGTACCGTCATTCTCGTGGACGATGGAATCGCCACTGGTTCCACGTTTTTCGCGTCCGTCCAGTCCATCAGGCAGTTGAAGCCGCGACACCTGATTGGAGCTATCCCGGTCGGGCCGCTAGAGACTATCCGAGAAGTCCGCACGCAGGTGGATGAATTGGTGGTCCTTGCCACACCGGATCCGTTCTGGGCCGTGGGCAACCACTACGTGGACTTCACCCAGGTCGACGATCATGATGTCGTGGAGTATTTGAACCTGGCTGAAGAAGCGATGCGCGAGCGTACGCAGCCTTTTTCGGCCTAAGGATTAAGGAGCATTCATGGCCGCAAAAACCAAAACGCCGGCTGGCCTGGGCGCCAGGCGCGGTTTGCCCCGGGTGCAAGGCGGTATTCCATAAGGGCCACTGGAGTTGGGCCACCCCGCCGTCTGATGCGCATGAAACCCTGTGTCCTGCCTGTCACAGGATTCATGATAAGTACCCGAAAGGCTTTCTGACCCTGAAAGGTGCGTTCCCTCGCCAAGAACACGACCAGGTCATGGGTGTGGTCAAGAACACGGAAGCCAAGGAGAACAAAGAGCACCCGCTTGCGCGAATCATGGGCATAAAGGAAAAGCCTGAAGGGGTGGTCGTCTCCACGACCGACACGCACTTGCCCCGACAGATCGGCGAAGCGCTGAAGCACGCCTATCACGGTGAACTGGAGTTGCATTACGACAAGGACGAAGAATTCGTGCGAGTGACGTGGACGAGATGAGATCCGGAACCGGTCTCAAGGAGGGCAGCATGAGGGTTGAAGACATCATGACACGAGACGTCCAGTGCTGCGGCCCGGAGACGAATCTCGCGGCAGCAGCCAAAATGATGTGGGACAGCGACTGCGGCGCGCTGCCGATCTTGAACGTGCAGGGACAAGTCATGGGTGTGATTACCGATCGTGATATCTGCATGGCTGCTTCGACGAAAAACAAACCCCCCTCGTTCATTACGGCGTGGGAAACCGCCTCAGGGAAGGCCGTCACATGCCGCCTCGATGACGACATCCATACGGCTATGGATCTCATGGAGCGAGAACGGATTCGACGCCTGCCGGTCGTCGATGAGGACGGTATTCTGCAAGGGATCTTGTCGATGAACGATCTCGTGCTGGCGGCTGGCGACCATCGTGGCCGGAGTGCACCGGAGTTGTCGCTCGCAGAAGTCGTAGGGACGTTGAAAGGCATCTGTGCCCACCGCGCATTAGTCGGAATTTGATGCATGACAAAGGGAGGAAACGATGACGTCACGAGGCCGGGCAGTGCTCGCCACCCTCACCACTCTCATAATCGTGACCGCATCCCTAGTCGGCATGGGAACGGTGCATGCCAAGATCGTCCTCCCCGCTGGCGCGGTGATCGAGACGGACGAAGGGACGGTGCTGGCCGCGATCGCCGCGTTTGAGAAGGCCGAACAGGCGGTCAAAGCCCACGATCTCGAAACGGTCATGGCCCTCTACTCTCCACAGTACAACTATCATGGACTCAAGAAGGACGACATTCGCAAGGTCTGGAAGGACCTGTTCGACGAGTATAAGGAGATCGCGAGCACCCATCTCTTCAGCAAAATCACGAAGGTCGGATCGGGAAGCAATGTTGTGCTGGAAATCACCTGCACGGGCCATCTATGGGCTGTGTCAAAGACCAGCGGCCTGTACGTCCCCATCGACAGCTGGCACGAGGAAGTGCACTACCTCGTGTTCGAAGACGGTGGCTGGCGCATTCGCGGCAATGTCGGTGAATCACCGCGCGTGCTTCCGTTCGGCACAGCCCCCCATCCTCTGTTTTGACAGGTGGGAAGAGGAGCACTCAGAATGAGAATCGTCATCGGCGTCGATTGGTCGGATGCAGCCTTTGCCGCGGTTGAGCAAGTCGGGCTGCTGTATCGGCCTGATGAGGCGACGTTGGTCCACGGCGTGGACCTAGGCATGTTCCAGTCCCCAATGGTGGCTCAGGCAGCTAATCTCCAGGGCTACGACGAATTTCGCCATGCGATGGAAGAAGCCGGCCGTGAGGTGATCGAGCGATGTCGCACCCTGTTGTCTGCGGACATTCCCTCCGTCCAGACCAGGTGCGAAGTCCATCACGCAGCCTCCTATATCCTGGACGCCGCGAAATCCACGAATGCCGACCTCATCGTCGTCGGCACGCATGATCGCTCCCGTCTCACAGAAATGCTGGTCGGCAGCGTCTCACATCAGGTCTTGCTTCATGCAAATTGCTCAACACTGATCGTCAAAGGGAAAGCACGGGAGGTGAAGCGGGTGCTCATGGCCGTGGAAAGCCGTGAAGATGCTCTTCGCCTGCAGTCCTGGTTGGCGGCACATCCCTTCAGGAACCCCGTAGCCGTCACGATTCTCTCGGTCGTCCCCTCGCTCGCAATGGTCGAGCCCAATTTGATGGAGGGATTTCAAAGCTGGTCTGAAGAACACAACCGCCAGGCTCAGCAGGTCGTGCACGACACAGCTCGGGCGTTAGCCGGCCCGCAATTCGCCGTCACGACCGATGTCCGGATGGGCGATCCCGTCACAACCCTGTGCGAGGCGGGCAATAGCCATGACCTCGTCGTAGTCGGTTCCCATGGTCGGAGGGGATTCGATCGGTTTCTGTTAGGCAGCGTGTCTCACGGCATTGTCCATCGGGCCAATACCTCTGTTCTTGTTGTCCGTTGAGTACAGAACCGTATGCCTTACGCTACCAACCAAGGAGACATTGGCAACATGAAAATCCTGAGCGTGATCAGTACGATCTGCCTGGTCCTGTTGGGAAGCTCCTGGGCCACCGGGCAGACCACCCGTGGAAATCCCAAGGAAGGACAAGCCGTGTACGAAAAAAGCTGCCTCCGTTGCCATGGGAACAAACTGGACGGCAACGGCCCGGATAGCCAAGATTTGATCGTACGACCGGCGAATCTTCAGTCTCCAATCACTCGGTCCAAGACCGATTGGGAATTGCTCGTGGCGATCTCGAACGGCGTGCTGTTCAGCCCGATGCATAGTTTTCGCGGCAAGCTGACGGACCAGCAAATGCTGGATGTCCTGTCCTACATCAGAACGATGGGACCACCTGACGTCGTGAGCTAGAACCAAGGACGTGTCCCTTCAGCACACAGGGCCGCGGGGACTTGTCCAAGGGTTGGCGGCGTTTTTCTTCCTTCTCGCGATAGCCGGGGAGACCAGCGCCCTTGCCGGCACACCTCTCCCAGACCTTGAGGTCTTTGTTCGCGCCGGCTGTCCTCATTGCGAAGCCGCAAAGATCTTTCTCGATGAACTCCGGCGTGAGCGGCCATCGCTTCAGATCGCCATTTACGACATCGCTGAGAACCCAGCCGCGCGGCAGCGACTCGCGACACTGGCTGCTGAACAGGGAATAGCCAACATTGGCGTCCCCGCCTTTCTAATCCGCACAGAGCTGATCATTGGATTCCTATCAACCGACACGACCGGAGCGGAGATTCGCGCCCGGCTCGACCAGCGCGTGCAAGTCGATGCGGCGTCTCCCGTAGCAGAGAGTATCAAGACGACATGGTTCGGCGAGCTTCGCGTCAGGGACATGGGCCTCCCGCTGTTTACCATCGTCATCGGGCTGCTGGACGGATTTAACCCTTGCTCGATGTGGGTGCTGGTATTCATGCTGTCATTACTGGCAAGCCTGGCCAATCGAACGAAGATGCTGCTGATTGGCGGGACATTCGTGGCCGTCGAGGGCATCGCGTACTTTGCGTTCATGGCGGCATGGCTCAACCTGTTCTTGCTCATCGGTATCTCTCGGATCAGCGAACTGACCTTGGGCGGCATTGGAGTATTAGCCGGAGCGGTCAACATCAAAGACTTTTTGGCATTCAGGAGAGGAATCTCCCTCGGCATCCCCGAAGAGACCAAGCCCGGCCTCTACGAACAGATCAGGCGAATCCTGCAGGCTGAGAATATGGTCGCTGCAGTGGTGGGAACCGTGCTGCTCGCGGTGCTTGTGCAAGCGGTCGAGTTGTTGTGCACAGCGGGTCTGCCCGCTCTCTACACACGCATTTTGACGATACACCAGCTTGACCGGTGGGGTTATTATGGATACCTGGCTCTCTACAATATGGCCTACATGCTGGACGATGTTCTCGTGCTTGCAATCGGGGTCATCACGATGAGCCACTATAGACTTCAGGAACGGGAAGGCCGATGGTTGAAGCTGATCAGCGGCCTAGTGATGGTTGGCTTGGGTGCCATCTTGCTTCTTCAACCCAAGTGGCTTATCTGATTCATGCTCAGACAGGAACAGCCCATTCAGCCATGCCTCAATCCCCACCTCGTTCCACAGTTGATTCGCTGAAACCGTTTTTCCATCCTCGTTCCGTCGCGGTCATCGGCGCCTCGCGTGATCCACAAAGCATCGGCTATCGACTCCTCGAATCCTTGCAGGCAAGCCGCTTTGCCGGAACGATCATCCCGGTCAATCCGAATGCGCCCGAGATCGCAGGACTTCAGGTTATTCCTTCCCTAGCTCTTGTTTCCAGTCCTGTCGATCTCGCGATCATCGCAGTACCTCCTAACGCCGTCCTCACGGTCATCGACGACTGTGCCGCAAAACAGGTGACAGCGGCCATCCTCATTACAGCTGGATTTGCCGAGACGGGTGGATCGGGAACCTTGCTCGAACAGCAGCTGCGCGAAAAAGTCCGTCAGCATGGGATACGCCTGATCGGGCCGAACTGCTTCGGGTTGATGAACCTCGATCCCGCCGTCCGTCTCAACGCGACCTATACGCCGATCTTTCCGCCAGCTGGCCGAGTCGCCATCGCCTCAGAAAGCGGCGGCCTCGGGCTCGCAGTGGTGACGGCAGCCAGCCGATTGAATCTCGGCCTGTCCAGCTTCGTCAGCGTCGGCAATCACACCGATGTCACCGTCAACGATCTGCTTGAGTACTGGGAGCAGGACCAGACTACCGATGTGATTCTGCTGTATCTCGAAACCATCGTCGATCCTCACCGGTTCAGACAGATCGCCGAGCGGGTTGGAAGAAAAAAACCTATCGTCATACTGAAGGCAGGCCGGACACAGGCTGGACAATCAGCAGCCGGCTCGCACACAGCGGCACTGGCCACAAACGAAACGGCGGTCGATGCGCTGTTCACACAGTGTGGCGTAATCCGTACGAAAACCCTGGAAGAATTTCTAGCGCTGGCCACTGGCCTTTCATCTCAGCGACTTCCCCAAGGACGTCGCGTGGGCATCCTGACCAATTCGGGAGGGCCTGGCGTGGTCTGCGCCGACGGTTGTGCAGCAGAAGGACTCACGGTGCCGGAATTGTCCAAGCAGACACAATCCGAACTTGCACGCTTTCTTCCTCCCACAGCGGCACTGAGAAATCCTGTCGATGTAATCGGCTTCGCGTCAGAAGATCAACATGCGCGAGCCGTTGAAACCATGCTCAAGGCGGACGAAATCGATGCCCTCATCATCGTACATGTGTCAGTCAGAGCCAGAGACAATGGCCCGGTTGCAGCCGGGATCGCACGGGGAATCAGCGCAGCCAGGAAAACTATCGGACGAGACAAACCGGTCTACATCTGTTGGATGGCAGAAGGAGACCTAGAACGAGCATTCGTGGTCGATGGAGAAACCATTCCCACCTACCCACACCCTGAGATCCCTGCCCGCATCATCAACCGTGCCGTAGCCTATGACGCCTGGAGACGGCAACCGACCGGGCAGGCGCCTCGCTACAGCGATGTTGATCTCTCGAAGGTCAATTCGATTTGCGCCAATGCCTTATCAGAGCGTGGAACCGGCTGGCTCACCACAGAAGAGACCCATGCCCTTCTCGCAGCGATGAAGCTGCCTCTCGTAAAGGGCTCGGTGGCAACCAGCGCAGACGATGCGGTGAAGCTGGCAGGCAAGATGGGATTTCCTGTTGCGGTGAAACTCGCATCGCATAAGATTCTGCACAAGACCGAGATCGGCGCAGTGCGTTTGAATCTTGTTGATGAAAAGGCCGTGCGTGATGCTTTCGAGAAAATTCGATCAAGACTAGCGCGGGATCACAAGTCGGAAGCAATGGAAGGCGTCCTCGTTCAGCCGATGCTCTCAGGCGGCATAGAAGTGATGGTCGGCATGACCCGCGATCCCCTCTTCGGGCCGCTGCTCGCCTTCGGCCTCGGCGGCATCCATGTCGAAATCCTCGGCGACGTGCAGTTTCGCGTTGCTCCCCTGACTGACCGCGATGCTGCTGAGATGGTACGGGGGATCAAAGGGTATCGTCTTCTTACAGGATACCGAGGCCAGCCGGCCGCCGACGTGAAGGCGCTTGAAGCGGTCCTCCTGCGCATCTCTCAGCTTGTCGAGGAGATTCCTGAGATCAGCGAACTCGATCTGAACCCGATCTTCGCACTCCCGACAGGGCAAGGTTGCAAGATCGTGGACGCCAGAATTCGCATTGAGCCACCACGACCCGCGGTTTAGGAAACCGTTTCCGGGACCCTACTCCAGCCTACTCAGACTCACTCAGGCCCGCTCCAGCCAAGGTTTAGCAAAATCTCGAACTTTGGCTGGAGTGGGCTGGAATAGGCTGGAGTGAGGTGGAGTTGAGCACAAAATGATCACAACCCCCTTGACATATCAATAATTATTGATATTTAATTACACCATGAGCCGTACAGTTGCCAATCAGATTGAAGAGGCCTCTCGACTGTTCCATGCGCTATCGGAGCCAACTCGTCTCCAGATCTTGGAACAACTCAAAGATGGGGAACAATGCGTCTGCGAGCTAACCGAGGCTTTTAATACCGGTCAATCACGTTTGTCATTCCATCTACGCGTTCTCAAAGAGGCTGGCCTGATCATCGATCGCCCCGAAGGCCGGTGGATGTATTACTCCCTGAACGTCGAAGGTATCAAAGAGTTGGGGTCATTCGTGAACGCGTTGCAGGAGTCACGACCCTCACGCCGTTTTTGCGGACCATGTCGGTAATTTTTTATGCCCATTTAATCAACAAATCTTGATATGGGAGAACGTAAGCCAAGTCATAACGGGAGTTGAGACCTATGGAAGCCGTACTGACAACCACATCGGTAAGACCTGCGGTGAAGCGACTCAATCTCTTTGAGCGGTACCTGACCATTTGGGTCGGACTCTGCATGGTCGCAGGAGTGGCGTTAGGGAAATGGGCTCCAAGCGTTGCACAGACATTCAGGAGTCTGGAGTTCGGGGCAAATAGCCATATCAATGTTCCAATTGCCATTCTGATTTGGCTCATGATCATTCCGATGATGATGAGAGTCGACTTTGCCTCTGTCCGAGATGTCGGAAGAAAGCCGAAAGGGTTATTGATCACCCTTTTTGTCAATTGGGTCGTAAAGCCTTTTTCAATGGCGTTTCTCGCATGGCTTTTCTTCCGGCATCTGTTTTCATCATGGATTTCTCCCTCGGAGGCCGATCAATACGTCGCGGGGGCCATCATTTTGGCCGCTGCACCGTGTACCGCTATGGTATTTGTGTGGAGCTACCTCACCGATGGCGACCCTGCCTACACCCTCGTTCAAGTGTCTGTGAATGACCTCATTATGCTTGTCCTTTTCGCGCCTATCGTCGGATTATTGATCGCGGGCGTATCATCTCTCACAGTGCCGTATATGGTGTTGTTGTATTCCGTGATCCTATTCATAGTTATTCCTCTGACGGCTGGCTCACTGATTCGCAGCTGGTCGATCCGCACACATGGGGCCACCTGGTTTAACGATGTTCTCTTGCCTACGTTCCAACCGGTTACCATCATCGCCCTTCTCGCGACACTCGTACTCATCTTCGCGTTTCAGGCAGACAATATTACGGGGAAATCTGTCCATGTCCTCTTAATTGCCGTGCCAATACTTGTGCAGGTCTATCTCAACTCTTCGCTGGCCTACGGATTGATGAAGCTGTGGGAAGTCCCCCACTCGGTGGCCGCACCCGGAGCCCTTATTGGAGCCAGCAATTTCTTTGAATTGGCCGTCGCGACGGCGATTGCGCTTTTTGGCCCAGAGTCCGGCGCGGCGTTGGCGACCGTCGTCGGTGTCTTGGTTGAGGTGCCGGTGATGCTGTCTGTGTGTGCGGTATGCAACAGGACAAAACATTGGTTTCGACCCGAGGTGGCGCGATGAAAAAGAAAGTGCTCTTTCTCTGTACCGGTAATTCCTGCCGGAGCCAGATGGCAGAGGGATGGCTCCGCCACCTAGCGGGAAATCAATTTGATGTTGTGAGTGCCGGGACGCATCCCGTCGGACTCAATCCCTATGCCGTTGCGGTCATGCAGGAGGTTAACATCGATATATCCAACCATGTGTCCGAACGGCTTGACCCGTATCTTGACCAACAATTCGACTACGTGATCACGGTGTGCGACCGTGCCCAAGAAACTTGTCCGAGTTTTCCGGGCGCATCCTCAATGCTGCATTGGGGCTTCGATGATCCGGCCAAGGCGAAAGGCACATACGAACAGCAGTTAATCGTTTTTCGGAAAATCCGTGATGAGATCGCCGACCGGATTCGCCGCTTTATCGCAGAAGGACGCCCGTAAACTTCTGATTGAAGGACGCTGAATTGCTAAATGCTCGATCATTGAACGTTCACACTTTTGCCAGCCAAAGGAGGACTTGTTATGAAACGTTTTCATATCCATGTTGGGGTTGAACAACTCGATGAAGCCATTCGTTTTTACAGTGCCCTGTTCGGGGCGGAACCGGCGAAAAGAAAAACTGACTACGCGAAATGGTTGTTGGAAGACCCCCGCGTGAACTTCGCGATATCCACGCGTGCAAAGAAGAATGGTATGGATCACCTGGGCATCCAGGTCGAGGAAGAGGGCGAACTGACAGAGTTGCGCGAACGTCTGAAGGCTGCTGACATGGCCGTGGTCGAGGAAGGCGAAACCGTCTGTTGTTACGCCCGGTCGGACAAATCCTGGATACAAGATCCCGCCGGCATTCCGTGGGAAGCATACCGGACGATGGAAGATGCCCAGCTATTCTCCGGTCAGCCCGATCAGGCCAAAAGTGCGTGTTGTACGCCGGAAACGATGGGAAAGCCTGATTGCTGTGCACCTTCTGAAAACACCGCCGGGTGCTGCGGCTGATGAAGTTCCAAAAACCTCTTCTGTGTCTTATTTATTCCTTGCAGACATTTCAAATAGTCACGTAAAGACAAGTTAAGGTTCAAAAACACCTGTTTTTGCACCGAGAGCATGACGTTGGTATCAAGGCTTAGCATTGAGTAGGCAAAGCCCTGAGTTATTCGGGGAGTTTGGCTCTAAGGAATCGCATCGGGGAACCGGGAGTTCGAGACCGGGGAACACCTGCACATGTCTGAGGATTCGGTCTCTGAGGTCGTAAAGATCTCGATCTTTGGGATTGGCCTCAATGAGTTCATTGACACAGGCGAAGGCGTCGATCCAAACACGGGCCTTTTGCGCCAGAAGAACCGAGTCTCTGTCACACGTGCGGCCGTAGTAATCGACAAGGCGTGGATCAACTCGTTTAATGGATCCTCCTGCCACAATGTCAGGCTGGTGCCGATCCGGGTCCCGGACCACAGACACGTACCATCGATACCACACATCTTCCTCGAGCGCGATCTGGTAGTCTCCCAGCCGAATCGGCCAAAACCCAGGGTGAGTTGGAGATTTAAGGAGAACCTCGGCCACTTAGGGGTTCGTGCGAACATCTACTAACGTAAAGCGAGTCGGGAGAGAGGTGGCCTGGGATATGAAATAATAGAGCACCGGTGATTTCTGCACGGTCAGCCCGACTTGGTCCCCGACGTGGTCGGGGACTATTGGGACCAATTCTAGTTCATTCGGACTTGAGGGTATTGGAGATAACAACCACAGACTGACGAGAAGGCTTGCGATGATTGTCCTCACGGCTGCCCTCCACACGGGAAATCGTCTACCTTCAAGACTTGCAAGCATCATGCCAGGCCCTTTCTCAGTAGGAAAAGCCAGAAAATCAAACCGGTATCAACAACCAACGTCAAGATTGACAGCCGATCTGAATCGAATCAAGTGCTGCCGGGATTCAAAATGATTCAGAGTGATCAGGAGCGTAGGCGCAAAGGATTTGTTTTTGAGTCGGCCAAAGTTTATTCAGAAACCCAAAGAAAAGCGATGGGCAGAACTGTCATTTCATGAGGGGTTTTTGGTCCGGCGTCGTGCCTGGTAACATGCTCGCAGCAGGATGGTCTTGTTTGTCACCGCTTCGACGGTCACCGCAGCGTCTTCAACCAGGCCTGGATATCGGCGATCTGTTGTTCGGTCAAGGCACCTTTTAACGGCGGCATCACGTGTCGTCCTTCGTAGACGATCTTCCAAAAAAGCCTGCTCGTTCGACAGCACGCAATGATGCGCCACTCGAGGACCGATGCCTCCTGACGCCCGCGGGCCGTGATAGACGACGCAACTGGCGTTAAAGAGTTCCTCGCCCCGTTTGTGGTCCCCTGTGGAATGCATGAAAGCCACCCCCTTGAACTATTTTTGTCGCCGCCCTGTGGGCCACCGTCGCTCGCCCGAGCAAAATTGCCGTCCACATTGATGACGGCCCCCCAGGAAGAATACCGAGAGGGCAACGCGGATCAACAAGTGGTTCATCGGTAAGGCTCCATTTCTCCTCCCTTTCTCACGAAAGGGCACGTTACTTGTATTTCGCCGAGCCTTCACTTCGGAGGACAGCCAGAGAAGCCAGTGTGTCGCCGAGTTCCTTTGCCAGTTTTGCCGGCCACGAACGTCGTTTCAACGTCAGACCTTTTTGCGATTTCAGTTGTTCTGCACTTAACATGATTAATTCGATCTCCTCCGTAATCTCTTCCTGGCGTAGAATATTCCTCTGAAGTCGCAGCGCGGAAGTTTCCTTTTCGAGGCGCTGCAAGGCCCCTTCTAGGTGCGTGAGTCTTTCACGGCTCTCAGCCATCAGGGCGGAATAGAAGATCTCGTGCAAGACAGCAAATAAATAGAGATCGACCAGTTCGGCAACAAAAACGCGGGGGGACAGTGTCAGGAGTGGAGCCGTGGCGCCGCCCGTCTCACCTCGCGGCATGGTTTCAAACGGCCTCAATGGTTGGATGGTAACACCATCTGCGCCACCGGTACGATAGACCACGGTGATCACAAATGACCGGTCGCCTTGCTGTCCTCGCCGCAGTTCCTGAACGCGCTGCATGAGCTCGATCAACACACCCTGGATTTCTTCCGAAACGGTCGGCCCATCGATGGCGGCAACCAGACGAGGATCACCGGCCATGCGGTCCGACAGTTTGCGCCCCACGGCAACAACCACGGGCTTCTTCTCGCTCACCGTGCGAAGGTGCCGCTCGAACTCAGCCAACAATCGCGCGTTATAATCGCCGCAGAAACCACGCTCCGACCCGATCACCAGATACAGCGGCGTCCCGCCTTGATCCGGAGGCAGGGCCTCAGGATAAAAAGCGAGAAAGTCTTTTGCCCCCGTCTCCATGCTCGTGACTACCCGCTGCTGGCTGGAAAGGAGGCGGGTCAGCTTATGAATCTCCATCACCGCCAAGTTGTTCATGGCGCCCATAATCTCGCTGATCTCTCCCAGCGTGCGAATGTGGGCCTCGATATCATGCCGTTTGCTCATAGAGATCGATAGTCCCTGAGCCAATGACCCACGGCTTCCGTCCATTCCACTTCGCTGGTCTCTAGTGTAAGAGCGCTCTCTTTCACATGCGCAGCCAGATGCTCGAGCAAAGCAGGGATCGACTCCGTGGGAACTTTGTCGAACAGACCGTGATTGAACCCTGTCAGCCAGGCCAGATGAAACTCGATGGGCAGGGGGGACAGCCGGTCCTGCTTCAGTAATTCCCGCAAGACACGGCCGCGTGCGATCTTCGCTTCCATCGACATCTCAAGACGCGACCCGAATCGGGTAAAGACCTCCAATTCGAGGAATTGGAGATAATCCAGCTTCATGCGGCCGGCTTTTTCTTTGATTCGGTGATGCTGTCCCTTCCCGCCGACGCGTGACACGGATTTCGTCACGTCTATGCCGGGAAGAATGCCAGACGCGAAGAGGCGTTTATCGAAATAGATCTGTCCATCGGTGATCGAAATCAGATTCGTGGGAATATAGGCGGCAATTTCTCCCTCCTTCGTTTCCACGATCGGCAAGGCCGTCATGCTGCCGCCTCCATGGGCCGGGGCGAGACAAGTTGAACGTTCGAGTAGGCGTGAGTGGAGAAAAAAGATGTCGCCCGGATAGGCCTCGCGTCCGGGGGGACGACGGAGCAGCAGCGAGAGTTCTCGATAGGCTTCCGCATGGGTCGTCAGATCGTCGTAAATCACCAACGTATCCTTGCCCTGCCACATCCAATATTCAGCCACCGCGCATCCCGCGAACGGAGCCAGGAACTTGAGGCCTGGCAACGATGTTGCCTCCGCGACGACGAGAGCGGTGTGCTCCAACGCACCATACTGCCGGAGGATCTCGATTGTGTCGACGACGCTGGACCGCTTCTGTCCGACCATGACATAGACACAACGCACGCCTCGGCCTCGCTGATTGATGACAGCATCGATGGCCAAGGAGCTTTTCCCAAGCCCATTGTCGCCGATGATCAATTGGCGTTGGCCCTTGCCGATCGGTATCAGCGTGTCCACGATCTTGTTGCCCGTATAGAGCGGTTTATGAACGAAGTCGCGGGCCGTAATCGGCGGCGAGAGAATGTCCAGCGGACCAGTGGCCGAACATTCCGGCCGGTCCAGTCCGTCGAGTGGGTTCCCCAAGGGATCGATGATCCGCCCGATCAGTGCATCCCCGGTCGGAACGCCCATGCGCCGCCCGGACAAATGCGCGATCGTTCCAGCAGTCAGCCGACTGGTCTGTTCGAGCAGGATAGCGCCCACGACATGCGTCTCGAGCTGGAACACCATTGCGCGACTGCCGTCTTCGAGATCAAGGATCTCATCCATCGCGGCGGAGGGCAGGCCCTCTATCCAGGCGATACCATCCCCAACCGCTGCAACGGTTCCCTGTTCCTCTACCCGCAAGCCGAACTGATAGTCGCGGACCCATGAGGCCTGGCTTGCCAACAGCTGATTCGGTGCCATTGATTGACTAGGCATGGCGTGACGATTCGGCAAAGAAGCTCATTTCGTCCTGCACGTTGGCTCGGAGTACCCAGGATCCAAAACTGATCCGCAATCCGGCGATGAGATTCCTGTCTTCAAGAAACTCGCAGACGACCTCGCGTCCCGCCAACGTTCGGCAGGCATGGCAGAGCACCTCACGCTGGGCCCGGTCGAGCGGATAGGCGCTTGTGATTTTCATCGGAAGCCCCATCGTGACCGAGGCAGCCCGGACAGCCTGCATCTGCTCGCGGGTCAGGCCAGGAAGGTCCTGGTTCACCAGATCGACGATCTTCCGTTCCAACTCCGACCCCCCAAGACGTGACAGGAGTCGACTCACGAACGCACCCCCTAGCGCGATGGCGGTGGCCTCAGCCTGCTGGGTGAAGTCTTTCAGCCGGCGCTGCTCCACCGCCACGGCTTTTTCCCGTTCCTGACCGAGTTCGGCACGAAGATTGTCCAGCAGCCGATTCCGTTCCGCACTGATCTCGTCACGCAACTGTGTCCGCGCCTTCTCCCGTTCCTGTTCCCATTCTGTGAGGCGATTCTCATATTGGCTCTGTAA
>JACPZN010000182.1 GCA_016195505.1 Nitrospirota bacterium
GCATCGGCATTCTTTTCAGCACCCATCGCGACTAATGCCTGAATGAAGGCGTCGCGGCCTTCGTTCAGCGCTTCATCGGACACGATCTGCGCCGACTTCGCGCAACGGAATCCAAGGCCAACCCCATAGGAGTTATTGTCAGGCTGATTCCAAAACCGATGGCTCGTATGGAGCGAGGTGTCCGGAGCTAGCCAGGAGCCACCTCGCAGCACCTTGACCGGACCTTGATTGGCAAAGTTGTAACCCTTGTCCGCACCGCGTGGATTTAGGGCGAGGCTCTCCTTATAGTACTTCGGGTCATACCAATCCTCGACCCATTCAAAGACGTTCCCTGCCATGTTATAGACGCCGAAGCCGCTCACGCCGTCGGGGTAGGAATCCACCGGCATCGTGCGACCTACATTCTGTCCATAATTCGCCTTCTTGGGATCAAGCTTATGGCCCCATGGGTAATGGTTATCGCCTTCCGGACCTTTGGCCGCCCGCTCCCATTCTGCTTCCGTCGGAAGCCGCTTGCCTTCCCATTTGCAAAAGGCACTTGCGTCAGTCCAGCTCACACCGACGACCGGCTGGTTGGGCTTACTGAGACGAGGATCGTCCCAATAGGCCGGGGCCGGGTGACCGGTGGCTTTCATAAACACTTTGTACCGTGCGTTCGATGTTTCATACTTGTCGATTAGATAGGCATCGAGCACGACCTGGTGCTTGGCTTCATCTGAATGTTCGTTGCTCCCCATGGTGAACTCGCCCTTAGGGATCGACACCATGTTCTTGTCGCTGGTCGACATGTCCGCCGCCGTTGCAACGGAGATGACCCCTACTAGCAAAGCTACACCCAATCCAACAGAGATACCGACTGTGTCACCGACCTGAACCATTGTTTGACTCCGCATGGGAACCTCCTTGTATAAGAAACACGAAAAGACAGTGGCCAATTGAAATCTTTGTTACAACGTCACCTGAAATTCCATTGACTGAACCAATTTCACCTGAGGCTGGACCGCCATCGATTCTTGCCGAAGGCGACGATTACGGAGAATGACAGGATCGACAACCTCACCACATTGCACACAGCGTTTCGCGGCAAACTCAGACTCGCGGATGTTGGCTAGTACATCCATGCAGAAGTCTTTCACCATAAGTCCGCCGCATCTGACGCACGTCGATTCATGAGGGACTGCAGAAGAGGCTGCTCGGTTCTGTAGCTGATTCACTCTTGTTCCCTCTGCCGATGCTGTTGCCATGATCACCTCCGTAGGTTTTGTTGTTCAATGTTTGTAACAAGTATGTCTAATGTATAAAGCAAATTGTCCAATGTGTCAAGTGTTATTATAAAAAATATTTGACAAACATTAGACTATAGCTATATAATCTCATTTGTAAAATGAATACTCATAGAATTCATAGAGTTGCAAAGCTGACCGGGCTCTCAAAGGACGTCATCCGGGTATGGGAGCGACGATTTGGCCTCCTAAAACCGACTAGAGGGGCCAATCGTTATCGTAATTATTCAGATGAGGATGTAGCGCTGCTGAGATACCTCAAAGAGCAGCTGGATGCGGGAGGTTCAATAGGAGAGCTATCAAAGTGGGGGCGCGAAGAGTTACTGAGCCGGGCACGAGCCAGTGCGCCGCGAGTGTCATTCGTCGACAACACCTTCACCAGGCTCCTGCGGGAACTTCTGTCCACCCTGAATCCCTTCAATCGGGTGATCTTTGAAAAGCGTTTGAACGGCGCTGTCGCGGTCGTTCCATTTGAGGAGGCACTTCACGGGATCTTGCTCCCGCTCCAGGAACAGGTAGGGCAGCTGTGGCACGAGAATCATATAGACGTGGCCATCGAGCATTACGTGACAAAGCAAATTCAACAAAAGATATTCTCAGCCATGAATCAACTGCCAGTGGCTGAGTTCGGCGCCAAAGTCGTTGTGGCCTGCCCGCCCGGTGAGGAACACGACATTGCCGCGTTGACGGTGGCGTATCGATGCCGTGTTCGCGGCTGCCGAGTCTATTATTTGGGAGCGAACGTGCCCGTAGCCTCGCTGGCCAACCTCTGCGGTGCGGTGAGGCCGGACCTGACGATCATTTCGTTTCCTCTTACACTTTCCAATGATAAAGCGTCGGAGCTGGTCCAAACCCTCACACGTGAGGTGATTCCAACATCACCAGTGGCTGTCGGCGGACATGGCGCGCTAGCCATGCGGGACGTGTTCAAGAGATCTCACATTGAGGTCTTGGAGGACTTCGCTGAGTTAGACCACAAGCTCGATCGATTGATGCGCCAGTCCTTTTCCCGAGCCTAGCAAGAAGAGATGAGTCAGATGACTCCATACCCGCTTACTGTATTCTTCGACGGAGAGCGTCCTATTTGCACGCGCGAGATTGCACTCATGAACAGATTGGACAGGCAACGTCAACTGGCATTTTGCGACTTCTCACGCCCGGACTATGACGCGACATCAATAGGCTTTGCCCCTTCAGAGCTAGGCAGAGTCATTCATGCTCGTTGGGCCGATGGGAGCGTGATCACGGGCGTCGATGTGTTCCGAGCCATGTGGGAGGCAGTCGGCCTGGGATTTTTGGCTAGACTCAGCCGTCTTGCTTTAGTTGAGCCTCTCGTCTTGAGAGCCTACGCATGGTTCGCACGTAACCGGCTCCGGCTCACCGGTCGCTTGAATCCCTGTCCAGGAAGCGCCTGCGACTCAAGACATTAAGTCGTGGGGGCGTCGATTCATTCAGGGCGCCGGAGGTTGATTGTCGGAGATCGGTGGGGACGAAGCCGGGATGTGTACCGTGAAACCCTTGCATTTGCAAGACTTCGAAGGGAGTGTGGTGCTGTCTAGTGTCCCTATGGCTATTGCGATTGCACATCCCTTCTTCTTTCCTTCTTCAAATGGTGTGATGATACAATGCGATACAGCTGGAACCCATGGAATGGGGCGGCCACATGACAGTTATTTCACCGTCGCCTACCCGAAGAGAAAAGATGGCTTATCCTGAACGTGGGATGGATTATTGAACTTCTACATTGGTAAACAAATGAGACAACCGTAGAGCGAGGGCAATCAAATGAGGGAGGGAGATCATGGAGAAAGGAATGCGTCCAGCAAGGCACTCTTCAAACAATAGCCCGCAGATTGATATCGGCATTCAGCTGACCGAGCGGAAAGCTATCGCGGAAGGCTTAGCGAGGGTCTTGGCAGATACGTATACGCTCTATCTGAAGACCCACAACTTCCATTGGAATGTCACGGGCCCCATGTTCAATACGCTCCATCTCATGTTCGAACAGCAGTATAACGAACTAGCGCTTGCAGTGGACCTTGTTGCGGAACGAATCAGGGCGTTGGGATATCCGGCTCCGGGAAGCTATGTTCAATTCTCCAAACTTTCCTCTGTGATGGAGGAAACGGGCGTGCCCCGAGCGGAAGACATGATTCGTCAGCTAGTTGAAGGACAGGAAACGTTGGTTCGGACTGCGAGGAGCGTCTTTGCCACTGCGGAGAGAGCATCCGATCAGGTGACCATCGATCTCCTGACCCAGCGTATGCAGGTGCACGAGAAGACGGCGTGGATGCTGCGGAGCCTTCTCGAGTAGAGAGCTCGTCTCACCAAGCGCTTGAGCCGACAGCTGCGCTGAAGGAACTTGTATCGCCGGTTATATCGAGCGCGGCGAATCTGGGGAATGGAGGAAGGAGGGGAGATCCCGATTTCTGAAAGACAATCAGTGCGGCTCTCTCCCGCTGACAAAGCTGGTAGCTCGATCCCCCAAGCCTGAGTACTTATCAGCATCCATAATACGAACACACCAGACAGGGAAAGTGTATATCCTCAAGAAACTGAGGACGTTGCCGAGGAAGGCATCCACGTATCGTGCGTATGCAGGAAGATTGGCTTCCGGCACCACTGACCAATACGAGGTCGGCAGGACGTTCAAAAACGGATGGCCTGGTGGAAGATTTGGGCCTGGAGAGTCCACGGCTGGTCCCACCAGGCTGCGCAGCTCAGCTGGCGAGGGCAAGCGCCAGCCTTTTTGGCTGCCGATGGCTCTGTTCCGGCAGGTGGTGCGGGCCTCGTTCCACGTAACCGTCATCGTGTGTGGGGATATCTCCCACACAAGTCCGGTGTCCTTATCAAGAACCGCCTCGTTATTGAAGTCAGGTAAAATTACGAATCGCTGCGCTGCCGGGTGTGCCTTCTGCCAGTTCTGGATGATGTCTGCGATCAACTCTTCCTTTCCCTGCGTCGGGCTTCCCATCAGCTTGTATCCCCAAAAGCATAATCCTCCAACCAGAGCAAGGATCACGAGCCCACTCGCCCATGTGGCTGGCATGGTGTTACTCCGGAACGTGAACGATGCTGAAGGGCTAAGGAACTAATCCTACGCTACGTTACAGAGTGTATCAATGCTCAGGCTAACAGGTATGAGGGTAACGATGAGTCAGGAGGTACCGAGGAACACGAGAGTAGAAAATACACATATTTCATCAACGGCAAAGAACTCCTGGCCGTCATCGCTCACACAGTGGCAGTAGACAGCCGTATCGAACCAGGACAGGATATGGAAACGACGGGATCGTCTTCGCGATGCGACTCAAGCACCGTCTTGGCACCTTCCGGCCTGCGTCAGCTCTCACCGCTGATCGCGTTTCATTCCCCATCGGATGTCACACCGGCAACCCACCCTTTCTATGGGACGTGGTTCACAGGCGCAACTAGAGAGTGTTCAAAAACTCAAGGACACACTGCCGAGTGGCAAGCCTGGTCTATCAGTACCCTTTACCCGTGAGGAGGGATGCACGCCTCTAGTTTGGTGAGGGGTGTTCGCGAACAGGCCAGGCTTGCATAAAATTTAGGGAGAACCATGGAGTTAAGAGCTAGGATCGCAGATACGAAAACTATCTAACAAAATGAAAATACAGTGGAAAGTTATAATGTTGAAAAGCGTAATTCTAAGGGTATAGTATATCAACGTGGAGAGAAGGGGGTAGTTGCGAGAGGACGGTTTTGCTGGAAGAGAGAAAGTA
>JACPZN010000183.1 GCA_016195505.1 Nitrospirota bacterium
ATGAAAAAGAATCTATTCACAACCCCTGAGCCGGAAGAACTGGTCACAATTACGAAGGATGTCGATGCGGACGATCCTGAGGCAAGCGACCTCTTGGATGTAATCGGCCGAGAGACCTCCGAAGAGGAGCCACCAGAGGAACTGACGAAGAAGGTCTCTCCTACTGCTGTGAGCGGCGGCCCATTCATGTTGGAGTCACTCTATTTTCGTTCCTTCGGCGAACGTGCCCTATTGACCAGAGAAGAGGAGGTCGGACTGGCGAAGAAAATCGATAGCGGAACGAGCACCATTCGGAAGGCATTACGCCACGCTATACGAGCCTACTCACGGCTCAAACGCTCGGACGCTGTAGTCGAGTCGCAACGTACACTCCAGATGGTCAGAGGCTTGAGCGGTCTCTCAGCCAGTGCGATCGATAAGGCGGAGCAGAGTCTCACCGGGATGATCGAACAGGGATCAGGGCCGCAGAAGCTTCCGATGACCGTCGCGAAGCAACTGAAAGAAGGGTTGGCCACCCTACGCTGCGCGCGAATCGTACTCGAACGGGCAAAAGATGAATTGGTGCGCTGCAACCTGCGGCTCGTGGTAGACATCGCAAAACATTACACGGGCCGTGGCCTGACTTTGCTGGACCTTGTGCAAGAAGGAAATATCGGCTTGATGAAAGCGGCCGAACGCTATCAATACCGCAAAGGATTTAAGTTCAGCACCTATGCAACCTGGTGGATCCGTCAAGGCATCACACGCGCGCTGGCGGATCAATCACGGACCATTCGCATTCCGGTTCACCAAACTGAAGCCTCGCACCGCATTCTCCGCGTGACCAGACGACTCGGGCAACAGCTGGGCCGCCCAGCTCGACTCGAAGAAGTAGCCCAGGTGCTACGAATGAGACCGGAGCGACTCCACGAAACCGTGCAAGCTTTTCAAGAGCCGGTTGCTCTGGAAAAGCCGGTTGGTGACGGGAGCACGGAATTTGGGGAACTGCTCCCCGACCTGCAAGCCGTTCCACCCGATGCCCATGTGCACCGGACGGAACTGTCGCACCAGCTCGAACGCATTCTCGCCACGCTCACACCCCGAGAGCAAACCGTCATCCGGCTTCGCTTCGGTATCGGTCACGATGAGGCCTGCACCCTGGAGCAGGTGGGACAGAGCCTCTCGGTGACGAGGGAACGGATTCGTCAGATCGAAGCAAAAGCGCTGAAGAAATTGAAAACCCCCCAGGTTAAGGAAATGTTTGCGGCCATCCAGTGAGCCACAACTGATGAAGTAACAAGGGGCGAGGACGATCCTCGCCCCTTTTCCGTTCTACGACTTTCACCCTGGGAGCACTTGTGCGACAATGTGGCCAACTCGAGTAGACGAGGCCTCATGATTCGTGTTCGCACAACACAGAGGGATTCCCTCCTCTTTCACTTCCTCACACTTTCATCCCTTCTCATTCTTGTGATCGCCTTAGCACTTGACGGGCGGATCACCCATGCTGAACCACCGATTGGAACAGTACTCTCACATGAAAAGTCCCTGTTGGCACCGGCAGTTGTAACTCACGTATGTTCCCTGGTCCTCATCAGGTTCACACGCGCTATTCCGGCAACCGCCACGCAAGCCCAAGCGAGTTCGGGGTGCGGCGTCACTCTTCATGAAAACGGGTACATCTTGCCCATCGTCTGAGTTAGCAAGAATTGTGACATCATGATCACCGTCTACTACTATCACATGTGTAATCTCGGAGATTTTTCATATTCCCTCCGACTGACCAGAGACCAGCCGACCTCGCAACTGACCATTCAGAGAAAGAACTCTCAGGCCACGGTCTCGCGTCAGAAGCCACTGCCACCGAAGGCGGTCTCATGAATCTCTCAGACAGGTCACGCTTGAGCCACGATTTCCCAGGACAGGGAAGTGAACTTCTCCCGACGCCCGTCCCCCAAGCAGGTACACTCGTCAGACTTTCGCACCCGATCCCCTATTCCGAGGCATGGACACTTCAGAAACAGCTACAAGAAGAACGAATTGCGGAGAAACGAGAGGATGTCTTGTTGCTTCTTGAGCATCCGCCCGTTTACACCCTCGGCCGTACCACCCAACCAGCACATTGGGACTGTGGGGAAGAGATCCTCTGCCGAACAGGCGCAAGCCTCCACTCCGTAGATCGTGGTGGCTCAATTACTTACCATGGACCTGGACAGGTTGTAGGTTATCCGATCCTCAAGCTGTCACACTATTGCTCAGGCCGACGCGAAGATTGCCGCGATCGGAGTCCGGATCGAACATGGGGTCACGATTCACGGATTTGCGCTCAACGTCGATCTAGATCTTACCCCTTTTTCCTATATCATGCCCTGCGGCATGGCAGAGTGCCACATCACATCCATGGCCGAGGTACGGCAATCCGCTGTATCCTCATCGATCGTTGCACAACAGGTAGGGTTAGAATTCGCGCGAATCTTCAACATGCACTGGATAAATCTCTCGCCCGACAGCATGGAACAGAAACACTCTGATTGCGATCTCACTTCGATCGCCAGGCTGCACACCTGACCAAAGGAAAAGGACTACCTCATGCACGAACTCGACACACCGACTTTTCGACTGGCGGTCGCACAATTTGATCAAGCGGCTGAGGCCATGGAACTCGATCCCAACCTACGAGAACGACTCAAACTTCCTCAACGGTCACTGATTGTCAGCGTACCTGTTCGACGAGATGACGGCCGGGTCGAGGTCTATACCGGCTATCGTGTGCAGCACGATTCTTCCCGCGGCCCCACAAAAGGGGGCATTCGCTATCATGCGGACGTGAATCTTGGGGAGGTTGCGGCACTTGCCATGTGGATGACCTGGAAATGCGCGTTGGCCGACCTCCCATATGGCGGAGCCAAGGGTGGTATTGCAATCGCTCCAAAGCAGTTGTCACGACCAGAACTGCAACGATTGACCAGGCGCTATGCGGCCGAAATCTTCCCATTGATCGGGCCAGAGAAGGATGTGCCAGCCCCAGACGTCGGCACAGAT
>JACPZN010000211.1 GCA_016195505.1 Nitrospirota bacterium
ATCGCGCAATGGATTCACGCTTCCGTTCACATGCACGACGTCAGTTCCCCGAAAGCAGCGGACTACGTGGAGCAACGCATCGACCTCACGGATGTGCCCCAGAAACTGGTTACCGAGGCCTTCGCCCTTGCTGGCTCCTTCGACCAGACCGGCGATGTCGCGAACCTCCAAGGTGCTGTACGTCGTTTTCTTTGACTTGAAGAGGTCGGTCAAGACGCCCAGCCGTGGATCGGGCACAAGCGCAATGCCGGTATTTGGATCGACTGTGGCAAAGGGATAGTTGGCCGCCAGCGCGCCGCCGCCGGTGAGCGCATTAAACACCGTGGTCTTGCCGACGTTCGGCAACCCGATCATGCCGCAACAGAGTCCCATTTGTTCCCTCGTGATGGGTGATGCGTGACGCGTGACGAGTAGGATCGACCTTCGCTCAACCCGTCACCCTTCACTCATCACTGATCACTTTCTTCTCGTTCACGCACGTTGAATTCATTCATCGCCACGCAGGTCCCCCGATGGATCAGACACTCCAGCGCATCTACGGCTCGCTCCAAGCAAGGCTCAAAGATGGCCATTTCGTCCTGCGTGACCGGCTGCAACACATAGTCGGCGGAATCTTGACCAGGCGCAGGCCGACCGATTCCGATCTTGACCCGTACGAATTGTGGAGTACCCAGCGCCTCCACGACTGATTTGATTCCGTTGTGCCCCCCAGGTCCTCCAGCCAGCCTAATCCGCAGCCGTCCCGGTTCCAAATCGAGATCGTCGTGAACGACAATGAGCTCGTCGGGCGTGAGGTTGAATTCCCGCAGGAGGCCCTTGAGGGGAGGACCACTGACATTCATCCAGTCGAGCAGACCGGCCAGTTCGATCAACTCCGATCCAAGCCGTCCGGAACCTCGCTGAGCCGTGCCGCGCGGTGAGAGACGGATCGACCATCGAGCAGCGGCTCGCTCGACGACCCACATGCCGATGTTGTGGCGGGTCTGGGCGTAGGCTTTGCCGGGATTGCCCAGTCCAACGAGCAGACGCAACGTTATTTCTTCTTTTCAGCTTCCTTCTTCTCAGCCTTAGGGGCGGCGGCGGCTTCTTTACCGGATTCCTTCTTTTCGCCCGGCTTCGCTTCGCCAGCTGGAGCGGCGGCGCCCGCCTTGGCCGGTTCCGCACCGGGAGCACCCTCCGCTGCAACCGTTGCTTCCTTGCCCTTTGCCATGACCTCCGGCTCAGCCGATGGCCCTGCTGCGCTGGTGAGCAACGCTTCGAGTTTGGCGTCGGACATCGGTGCCGCAACAGACACCACCATCTGGTCAGGATCGTCCAAGAAACGGACGCCTTCGCTCGACGCGATTTCTTTCACATGGATGCCGGTGCCGATGTTCAGGGCCGAGGCATCGACCTCAACATGGTCCGGTAAGGCGGCGGGTAGACATTCGACGTGCAATTCGCGCATGTTGTGGTGGAGCAAACCGCCTTCCTTGACGCCGGCCGGAACCCCGCCGATGAGATGAATCGGCACCTTGACTCGAATGGGCTTGCTCATGGAAATTTCGAACAGATCCGCATGCAGCACGGCACCGCTCACTGGATCGACTTGATAATCTCGCAAGAGGGCAGTGCGGGTCGGTTTTGACTTCGCGCCGGTCAGGGTCAGGGAAATCAAGGCGGTGCTTCCCGCATGGGACTTCAAAATCTTGGTCAATTCGTCGGGATTGACGGTCAACAGTAGACACTCGCCCTGGCCATAGAGCACCGCCGGAACTTTTCCGGCCCGTCGCATGGACCGCGCGGCGCCCTTGCCGGATTGCCCTCTCACTGTCGCTGCTAAATCGAATTTCATGATGCTCCTCCGCCCCCCTGCTTTCGGCCTGAGGCCCTGCTCGTGGAGGCCTAGGCAAACAATGAACTGACTGACTCGTCTTCGTGAATGCGTCTGATGGCTTCGCCCAGGAGGGGCGCCACCGACAATTGATGCAACTTCGGACACACCTGTTCTTTTCCACGCAACGGAATCGTATTGGTAATCACTACCTGTGAGAGACACGACATCTGCAGCCGATCGAGCGCGGGCCCCGACAGAACAGCGTGGGTGCATGCGGCCAAGACTTCTCGTGCTCCTTGATCGGCACAGGCTTGTGCCCCCTGAACAATTGTCCCCGCCGTGTCGATCATGTCGTCAAGGAGCAGTACCCTCTTCCCCTGCACATCACCAATGATGTTCATGATGTGGGCCTGGTTCGGGCCTTCGCGCCGCTTGTCGATGATCGCCAGGTTGGCCTGGAGGCGCTTCGCAAACGCCCTGGCCCGCTCCACACCACCGGCGTCAGGCGACACTACAACTAGGTCAGTCATTTTTTTCTTGGTGATATAGTCGAGCAGCACCGGGAGGGCGTAGAGGTGATCAACCGGTACATTGAAAAAACCTTGGATTTGGCCGGCGTGCAGATCCATCGACAGAACACGGTCTGTTCCGGCTGTGGTGATGAGATCAGCAACCAGTTTGGCGGTAATGGGTACGCGCGGCTGATCTTTGCGGTCCTGGCGGGCGTAGCCAAAATAGGGGATGACGGCGGTGATGCGGTTAGCCGACGAGCGCTTGAGCGCATCGATGATGATCAACAACTCCATCAAGGAATCATTGACTGGCTGGCAACACGACTGTACGACAAACACGTCTGCGCCACGCACGTTTTCGTCGATCTTAACCCGGATCTCTCCGTCGCTGAACGATGACACGGTTGCTTCACCCAGCTTCTGGCCTAAATAGCCAGAGATCTCTTGGGCGAGCGCAGGATTGGCGTTGCCAGAGAAAATTTTTAATTCCCTGTTCATCGGACTCTCTCGAACCGTTCTATCGTCTTTCTGTAACTCGCTGAATTCTCTAGTGGTTCTTCTTCGGTGAGCGCCGCCGGACTCCTGTGAGCCATGCCTCCCTCATTCGCTACACGCTGCTGAGGAAGCCAACCAAGGAGACGAACTTTATCGGAAATCTCAGGCCCTTGTCAACCGAACAATCTGGACCGGCAAACCCATCACTACTGACAGACCAGTGGAACAGAGCCGGTAGAAACCGCGAAAACCTTGAGTTGAGACTGAACTTGAACACGCGCTCGCGCTTGCTGAGCTTCCACCTCATTTCGAAAAACGCCAAAGACTGTCGCCCCACTGCCCGACAATAGTGCAGCTTCAGCGCCCTGATCCAAAAGCGCCCGCTTGATTTCTTGAAGACCAGGATGAGCCTTAAAGACCGGCACTTCAAAGTCATTTTCGGCAACTTCAAGAATCTGTTTCCACGAGAGATGACGCTCTCTTCCTAGCGCGGCATGGGAATGCGAAAGCGGCTGCACCTCTGCTCGGCTTGCAGAGAGTTGCTGGTAGGCCCACTTCGTTTCGACTGGGAAGCCAGGATTAACGAGGACCACCCATCGGTTCCCCGCGATTTGAATGGAGCTTACATGCTCGCCTCGTCCTGCCACAGTGGCAGACGGGGCGAAAAAAAAGAATGGAATATCGCTCCCCAGCACTTGGGCTACTTGCGCCATGTCCATTGCCGACCATCCTAAATTCAGTAACCGGTTGAGCCCGATGATTGTAGCAGCCGCGTCGCTGCTCCCTCCTCCCAACCCCGCCCCCACTGGTATTCGCTTGGTGAGCATGATGTCCAGCCCAACCTTCCGTTCGCTGTGGTGAAGCACCGCCGCCGCCGCACGATGCACAAGGTTGGTATGATCAGTACTCAACGAAAGTGAATCGCACTGCAGCCTGATGGTGGAATGGTCTTGACTGAGTCGGATGACGACTTCGTCTTCCAGCCCGACGGTCTGCATGAGAGACCAGAGATTGTGGAAGCCGTCGGGACGGCGGTCGAGAATTCGCAGGATGAGATTAATTTTAGCAGGAGCGAGGACGGTAATCGAAGAGCCTGGAGTGGAAATGGATCCTGAACAACGTTTAGTCACGACCCCCTTTTATAGCATATTTCTCCAGTCGATAGCGGAATGACCTCGTGTTCAGGCGTAACAGCCGAGCGGCTCTCTTCTTGACCCATTTTGATCGCTCAAGCGCTTTAAGCAACAAATCCTTCTCGATGCCGTTGATGAGCCCTTCGAGATCCAATCCCTCGTCGGTCAAGTCCAACGGGACTCCCTGTTGTGGCTGAGGTGTCGTCGGGCGGTGAAGCCATCCACGCACATCCTCGTCGGTGACGATCCCTTCCGTTGAAAACGCCACAACGCGCTCAATCAAATTTTCCAATTCTCGTACGTTGCCTCGCCATTCATGCCCCAACAACACATGCATAGCCTCAGGGCTCAACACCGGCATGGGTCTGCCACTGTCCTTTGAAAACCGTTCCAAAAAATGGTTGACTAAGAGCGGAATATCGCCGCTGCGCAAGCGCAGCGGAGGGAGTCGAATGGGAATGACATCTAGACGATAATAGAGATCTTCGCGGAACGACCCATCGGCAACTGCTTTCTCAAGATCTTTATTCGTCGCAGCCACGATGCGTACATCGACTTTGACGTCCTGGTTGCCGCCCACTCGACGGAATTCCCTTTCCTGGATGACACGCAAGAGTTTCACCTGAATCGTCGGAGTCGTATCACCGATCTCGTCGAGAAAGATCGTCCCGCCGTTTGCTATCTCAAACAATCCAGCCTTATTCGAAATCGCGCCGGTGAACGATCCCTTCATGTGACCAAACAATTCGCTTTCCAACAGCGTCTCGGGCACGGCACTGCAGTTCACGGCTACAAACGGCATGGAACTTCTGGCGCTGTTATAGTGGATCGCGCGTGCAACCAATTCTTTTCCCGTTCCGCTTTCCCCGCAGATCAAGACATTGCTCTTCGAGTCGGCCACTTTCCGCACCACATCGAACACCTTCTGCATGGCATCGCTTTGTCCGACCAGCTGCGCGAACGACGATTGGCTCGCCATTTCACGCTTCAGTAGCATGTTCTCAGTCGTGAGGCGCCGTTTCTCCAGCGCGTTGCGAATGATCAGCTGAACTTCATCGACCTGAAACGGCTTCGTCAGATAGTCGTAGGCTCCTTGTTTCATCGCCTCGACGGCAGAATCAGCGCTCGCGAACGCCGTGATAACCAGGACGACCGTTTCCGGGGAGGCTGACTTGACCGCTTTGAGCACGTCCATTCCATCAACCTTCGGCATCCGCAAATCAGTAATGACCAGGTCGAAGATCTCCTTGTTCAAATGGTCAATGGCTTCTTCGCCGTCAGCGACACTGGTGACGACATACCCAGCCCGCTTGAGCATGATGCTCAATACTTCTCGTAAACTTTGTTCGTCATCTACAACTAAGATCTTTTCCACGGCTCCCTACCTTCATGCCACAGCCGCACGCCGGCATCCGCCGAACGGGGCAGGCAGACCACAAATCGGGTTCCCTGGCGCTCCTGGCTATCCACCTTAATCCATCCACCGTGAAGATCGACGATGCGATGCACGGCAGCCAATCCTAATCCCGACCCCTGTTTTTTCGTGGTAAAGAAAGGCAGAAAAATCTTATCGAGATTTTTCTTGGGGATCCCGTCCCCGGTGTCTTGAAACGAGATCTCGACCACGTCGGCCTTTCGTCCGCCGGCATCGATTTTCCGACAGCCTGTCGCAATCGTCAGTTGCCCCCCCTGAGGCATGGCATCGAAGGCATTCACCGCCAGATTCCAAAAGACTTGTTTCATTTGGTCCTGATCTATTTGTCCAGGCAGGACCCCACCGGCCAACGATGTCACGATCCTGATGTTCGTTCTCGCCCGTGCTTCATGTTGTACCAGATCAAGAGTCTCAGCAAGGACTTTGTTCAAATCGTACTCCGCCAAATTGAGCGCGGGCGGGCGGGCGTACTGGAGAAACTCCGTAATGATGGTATCCAGCCTGGTGGCTTCACGGACCGCGATCTCCATCAGCCGCTGGCTGGTCTCATCCGCCTGGAGATCCTTTCGAAGCATCTGCATGGCTCCGGCGAGCGCCCCGAGAGGATTTCGGATTTCGTGCGCCATCCCCGCCGACATTTCTCCCAGGCTCGCCAACCACTCCTTGCGCCGCATTTCCTCTTCGAGATCTCGGATCTGCGTGAGATCCTTGAACACGCAGACTAACCCTGTCTCCTCTCCCTGTTCGTGCAAAGGCGCGAGCGTCATGCCGAGGACCAATCGATTGCCGTCGGCCCGCTTACATTCCACTTCGAACCGCATGTTGGCGGACACGTCAAGCAAGCGTTCATCCTCTTGCTCACTGGGATGCCAATTGAACACTTCCCGCCAGGGGCGCCCCTGGACTTGCTCGATACTATATCCCGTCGCCTCCTGTGCGGCGGGGTTGAACGAGGTAATGCACCCTCGCTCGTCCGTTGTGAAGACACCGCTGCTGATGCTATGAACGATATTTTCATGGAATGCCCTGAGGCGGCTCAGTCCTTGCTCTTTTTCACGAAGCGACTGGTCTGCGCGCTGGAGCTGATCGGCAAGAGCTCCGCTCAGAAACCCAACTACCAGAAAGGCCAGGCCATAGACGCCAAATGCCTGGAGCGATTCAGCAGCGCTGAGGCGAGTAGGGGGCAGCCATCCCCATCCTTCGGCAAGCCCGTAGAGTTGAACGTTGGTGAGAATTCCAAAAAGGATGATACAGAGACTGGCGGTCAAGAGCCCCACACGACGGCGTGGAACAAGGCTTGCCACGGTCACACTAATGACGTAGAGCACCGCAAATGGACTTTCGATTCCTCCTGTCCTTGCGATCAGCACCGTCTCGAGTAAAAAATCGATCGTGATCTGAGCCCAAGCAAACTGCACAAAGGATTCTGAACTCGTGAGCCTGCGAAGCACGAGCGCGTAGGGAATTGTGACCGTATAGGTGAAGATAATCAGCGCATAGAAGGTTTCGATCCGTTCGCCCTTGGTTACCTGAAAGGCGAGGGAGAGTCCCAGCAGAAGGGTGACGACGACAACGCGTAGCCCCATCAACCAGTAAATTCTAGCCTTAATGTTGCCCATGAAACCCACCCTCGTTAGGGAAACCTCTCGCAGTCCTAACGTCCAATCCTAACTCCATGGATCGTTCACGAGACAATAGGAAATCAATTAAATTGGAGAAAGCGAGTCGCTCGCTTATCGACACTACGAAGGGGGCCTGTCTGAAAAGGAACCTGCCTCATTACCCGATCGACGTCGAGTAATGAGGCCACCTTCCCGGCTGCGATCGCTCAACCGATAGCAGATGCCATTGTGAAAATAGGCAAATACATCGCGACCACGATAAACCCAACCGTGACACCCAAGAACACCATCATCATGGGCTCCAATAGCGCGGTGAGGTTCGTGACTGCCTGGTCGACTTCGTCTTCATAGAAATCTGCGATTTTCCCCAACATGCTATCCAGTGCACCCGTCGACTCACCGACGGAAATCATGTGCGTCACCATCTTGGGAAATGTTCCGCTTTTGGCGAGCGGTTCGGAAATCGTTTTCCCTCCGCTGATGCTGACTTTCGCCTCAAGTAAAGCGCCTTCCACAACTTTGTTACCCGAGGTCTTTGCGCAGATCGTGAGCGCCTCCAGCAGTGGCACACCGCTGGCCAGTAGGGTCCCCAGGGTCCGTGTAAACTTTGCCACAGATGCCTTCCTAATCAAATCCCCAAACACAGGCGTCTTCAACAGAAGCTTGTCTATGACCAATCTTCCTTGAGGGGTTGCGTAATACTTTTTTACTCCCACTACAATTCCTACGATTACCCCCAAGATGATGTACCAATTTCCTTGAGCGAAATTACTCATATCGATGACAAGTTGCGTCGGTCCTGGGAGCGCCATTTTTCCACCGGACATTTCCTTGAACATCTTTTCGAAGACGGGAATGACCCAAATCATCAGGACGGTGATCACGATGGCGGCGATGCCGATGATGGCTGCGGGATAGACCATTGCGCTCTTGATCTGCCCCTTCAGCTTCATCGCTTTTTCGATGTGTTTGGAAAGACGAGCAAGAATCGTGTCCAACAATCCTCCGACTTCGCCTGCATGCACCATATTGATGTACAAATCATCGAAAATCTTTGGATGCTTACGGAGAGCATCCGAAAATGTCGAGCCTCCTTCGACCTGCACCTTCACATCGCCCACGGCCTTTCTGAGTGCTGCGTTTTCCGATTGCGTTGAGAGAATCTCGAGGCACTGGATCAAGGGTAACCCGGCATTGATCATGGTCCCGAACTGGCGGGTAAAGACGACTAGGTCTTTTTCAGTGACCCCTGTTCCTATACTAAAGTTGAACCCTTCCTTCGCGGCTCTCTCTTCCAAACTCGTCACGACAACGCTTTGCTTACGTAGCTGCTCGACCGCTTCATCGCGCGACTTGGCTACGAGTTCACCCTTTTTGACCGATCCTGATTTGCTTCGTCCAACGTATGCAAAAGTGGCCATAGACTTTCTCGTCCCGTTGTGGCTCCTTGAGCCGGTTATGTGAAAAGAATGCGACTACGAAGCGAGTCTACTGGGGGGCCGAAAACCTGTCAAAACAATTGTATTATTTGCTCGGTAGCTCGATGGGCGAGGTACCGTCAACTTGGGAAGCAAGGAACTTAGCTGAGCGGAGAGGCTGCATTGGTATTCCTATAACCCCGGTAAAGATAGTGCAGTCCCGAGGCCAAGGTGAACCCAACCATTACGACTAAGAGCGGGGTAAGCACGGACCGATCAAGACCTCGCCAGGTCAGAAGGACAACCAAGAGTACGTAGCTCAACTGGAGCATTGTCGTCCCTTTTCCTAAAAACGTCGGGGTCACGTCGATCTGGGTATTGGTCACGTGCGCGACCGCCGTACCGAGCAAGAGAATGACGTCCCTGCTCACGACCAGTATGACCAGCCACGACGGCACCAAGTGAAGCACCGAAAGAGATATGAAGCTTGAGGTCAAAAGGAGCTTATCAGCGAGAGGATCGAGGAACGTCCCCAATCTCGTCCGCTGGTTCAACTTGCGAGCGATAGGGCCATCGATCGCATCGGTGAGTCCAGCCACGAGCAGAGCCACCAATGCGAACCCATATGCGCCGTATGTCATGAACCCTATGTAGACAGGGACCAGCAGGATGCGAAGAATCGTCAGGCTGTTGGGAATGTTCATGGGAGTGGTGTAGGAAGCGAGCCTCCGTCTTGTGAGGGGAGGCATCATAGTAATCGAGGTTCAGCTTGTCAACGCGGTTGAAGTCCCCGAAGAAGACTCCTATAATTCCTCTGCGGGTAACATTAAAAATTTGCGAAGGAATGAATGAGCACTCTGCCACTCACGTTCAAGAAAGAAGGGCTGGTCGAGAAACACCAGATTGAAGGAGTGGACCCAAGCGACCGATATTTTAGTCGAGCTATCCTCGTTAATCGAACAGCAGCCGGATACATGTCCAAAGTCATGTACGAGGCCCTCACCGTTGAGAGCGGATCGCATTCCACCATCACCGGGGCGGTGAAAGAACTGGTAGAGAAGCTTCAGGGGTTGGGATTCTCTCGAATGAGGACGCGGGCTAACTTCAAAGGGACGCGCTATCTCGCAGAAAAAGAAACATGGATCGAGTTCGCCGACCCATCCTAGCGCATTTTCGCGCACTCCTGATGGACGAGATCATGGATTGTTGGACGAAAGGCCCGGATCTTTTCGTTCTTCCTGCTTGGATGTACCCGATTTGACAGCAACACTACCTCCAGCTCACCCACCGGATCAATCCAAATCGATGTCCCCGTATATCCCAAATGGCCAAACGATTGACTCGAGAAATATTGCCCCGACGAAGAAGGTAAAGAAGGTGTATCCCACCCCAAGGCCCAACTGGATCCAGACACGCTGTTCTGCCGACTCGTAAAGTCCTGCACGACGTCCGGATTGAGAATCGACGGTTGGCGTCGATAGCCCATCAGCCAAGCATCAGTCAGAACGAGGACTGCCTCGGCAGTTCCGAACAAACCCGCATGTCCAGCTACGCCGCCGAGGGCCGCGGCGTTCTCATCGTGAACCTCTCCGCACAGCAGTCGACCTCTCCACGAATTACATTCAGTGGGCGCGATTACATCACGCATCAACATCCTGGAAGATTCACCCTCCCCGTCTGTCGGTAGGTAGCAAAGAGGGTGTGCTTTCAAAGGACGAAAAATGTGCTCATACACAAATTGATCCAATGTGGTACCGCTCAGCCGTTCGATCACCAATCCGAGCAGCATAAACCCTAGATCGCTATACAGACTCCTCTCACCCCTTCCATAGACTAAGGCCTCCCTCTTGATCAATTGCAGCAACTGCCGATTGGCGTCGGCCCTGGCTTGTAAAGATGGCGGGAGGACCGCGTTCGGACTCAGTTGTTCATAGTACCCTCGCCAACCCGGCAGACCCGAACTGTGGGTCAGTAACTGCTTCAGCGTCGCCTGTCCGATGGGCGATTCTCCCAATTCAGGCAACAGTGCATCGACGCAATCGTCGAGTCGGCACTGACCTCTTTGTGTCAACAACGCTAAAGACGTAACGGTTGCCAACGGCTTCGTCAGAGACGCCAGATCATAAACGGTCGATGGAGTGACAACGCTGCCCGGAGGATCGGTGGAAAGACGCCCGGCAGACACGAGGCACACGCGATTCCCACGGTAACGAATCGCGAGAACAGCACCAGGAAAGATTCCATCGACAACGGCCTGTTGGAGTGCCGCGTGGAGGGAGGGAGGAGCCTGCATGATCGTGACACCCTCGCCCAGGTAAGCATCTGTGCACAAGAAAGAAATCTATGCCCGATCAGCGGGTGGGGCTTGATTCCCCTTCCATCTTTTCTTCGTGCATCACGCCGCGGTCCTGGTAGGCTTCACTCGCCTCAACGTCCAGCATCCGTTCGAACGTATGGAGCGTCGCCCGCATCCGTTCAACCATGAGCAGCCGTTGCTTCTGCAGCATGGAGAGGTCTCGCTGTGTGTTGGCGAGTTCAACCCGCGCCTGTCGGAAGAGCTCACCGGCTTTCAACTCCGCTTCTTTGACAACCAGCTCAGCATCCCGATGGGCGCTTCGCTTGACATCATCGGCCAGAGACTGTGCCGATACCAATGTGTTCGACAGCGTCGTCTCCGTCCGTTTCAATTCCGTCACCTGTTGTTCCAAAAAAGCGATCCGCTCGCGCAATGCCGCATTATCGCGGTTCAATGACTCGACGGTTTGCGCCACTTCCTCGAGAAAACGATTGACCTCTTCCCGATCGTAGCCTCGGAACTTGACGCGAAAGACCATCTGTTGAATGTCCAGCGGTGTGATTTTCATGGTATTCCTCCCGTACTATGGCCGTCCATGGCTATCCCCATTTGTAGAAGCGACGGCACGATGGCCTTTTGAAGAAAAATCAGAGTCAGGATAAGAATAAAAGGTGAGAGATCCACGCCTAAACGCCAGCCGATTATCCTCCGAATCGGAGCTAAGGCAGGTTCCGTAACCTTCTCCAAGAACTGTACGATAGGGTTCCACGGATCAGGACTCACCCATGAGATAAGGGCACGGGCAACGACAACATATATATAGACTTCTAAGACATAATGAATCACCATCGCCAGTGCGCTCAACACATTTCCCACTACAAACATCAGCGCCCGAGCTCCTGAGATCGTTTTGTTGCGGCTTCGATGGCGTCAATCAACGTCGCCCGGAGGCCGCCCTGCTCCAGCCGATGCAGACCAGCGATCGTCGTACCTCCTGGCGAAGCAACCTGATCCTTGAGACGAGCGGGATGCTGCCCGGTTTCCAAGACCATTCGCGCGGCACCCAAGACGGTCTGCGCTGCAAGCAATCCGGCGGTGTCTCGCGGCAAGCCCATTTTCACTCCGCCATCTGTTAGGGCTTCGATTGCGAGAAACACATAAGCCGGTCCGCTTCCACTGAGCCCAGTCACAGCATCCATCAGTCGTTCCTCGACAGGCACGACCTTGCCCACTGATTCGAAGATTTGCCGTACAGCAGCCACCTCATTCTCCTTCACCCCGGGACCAATCGCCAACGCCGTCATTCCTTCATGCACCATTGCCGGCGTGTTGGGCATGGTCCGAATGACACGCGTCTGTTGGCCACAGGCCTCCATGATCCGACGGATCGGCACACCGGCAATAACTGAGACGACAAGCGCCTTGGCCAACTCATTTCCGATCTCCTTGAGCACTCCATCGAGAACCTGCGGCTTCACAGCCAGAATTACGATCTCGCCCCAGACCACAGCTTCTCGATTCTTCCCGCCAGTCTGAATTCCATATTTCTTCTTGAGATGATCTACCCGTCCAGTGGCTGGATCGGTGGCCCAGATTCGGTCAGGTCCACAGAGCTTGGCGGAGAGCACCCCTCCAATCAACGCCTCGGCCATCTGACCACCGCCAACAAATGCGATCTTGTGCGTGAGTGTTGGGCTAGGCATAACGCGCTCCAAAGATGGCGGTGCCGACACGGACAAGCGTCGCCCCTTCCTCGATGGCAACTTCATAATCGTTCGACATGCCCATCGACAGTTCGTCCATCATCACGGATGGAAGATGGAGAGCAGTAACTTGCCCGGCTAGTTCACGGAGCTTCTGAAAATATGGCCTGACCAATTCAACCTCGGCTGTCAGCGGTGGAATAGCCATCAATCCCTTGATACGAATATGAGAGAATCTCGGCATCGTCGACACCACCTGGACAAGATCGTCCGAGTAAAAACCGGCTTTCGTCGGCTCCCTCCCGATATTCACTTCTAGCAAAATGTCCTGACAAAGGCCGGCTTCTCCGGCACGGCGATCAATTTCTTGCGCGAGTTCCAGACTATCGACGGAGTGAATCAGGTCAAACAGGCCGATGATCGAGCGCACCTTCCGTCGCTGCAGTTGTCCAATGAAGTGCCACCGAACCGTTGCTTGGTTGAGCGCTGTGATCTTAGGAACAGCTTCCTGTACACGATTCTCCCCCAGAATCGATAACCCCGCGTTGATTCCTTCCCAAAGACGATCGACCGCCACGGTCTTCGTCGCTGCGACGAGTCGGACACTGCCGGGAGATCGGCCGGCCTTCACTGCCGTTGACCGAATCTTCGACAAGACCAGTTGAACGCGCTCAGCGATCGTCTCTCCGAGGGGCAGCGCCATCGTGCAAATCGGGCCTCACGGATCCTGGCCGTCACTCTCGGCGAACCGCCCCTATTCTATAGGAAGGATCGGACAATTGGCAGAGGCTCTGCCTTATTCTCTAGGAGGCGCAAGCCCAATGGCGCTGACCATCGTGCCGATCACTCTTCCTTCTCGCCGATAAGAAAAGAACAAATCATCATGACAGATGGTGCACAGATTGACGGCGGTGATCGACTTTGGACTCGTCCCGGCAGTCTGTGCCTGTTTTCTGATGAGTGCCTTCAAGTCGAGATGAGCCTTGCCTCTCCGTTGGCCTCGAATCACCTTTTCCCAAGCAGAAAATTCCCGACGAAGTCTGTCGAGAACCGGTTCATCCACTTCGTAGCAGCAGCCTCCAGCCGACGGCCCGATACTCACCCGTAGGTCCTCCGGAGCCGAGCCGAAGCGTGACTCCATCAGCGCAAAAGTCTTCGGCACAATACCCGCGACAGCCCCGCGCCAACCGGCGTGAATGGCAGCCACGACCCGACGTTTGGGGTCGTACACGAGAACGGGCACACAGTCTGCCGTCCGCACCGCTATCATGATCCCAGGCTGATCGGTGACCAACGCATCCCAGCCACCGTGGAACCGGTCATTCGGTGTCAGTGCGCGGTCCACCACCAGCGCATCCGTCCCGTGAACCTGCTTTACAGAGAGCACCCAGGAAGATCGCGCGACACCTCGCCCTCCCTGAACAGGAACACCCAATTCGACGGCAAGGCCCGCCGCATGCCGACGGGTCCCAAAAAAATGACAGACCCCACTCCGGGCAGGCGCAAATGCCGGCACGGTAATGACTGGAGCGCTTACCATAAACCGCATTCCTCGTGAACACATCTCGATCAGAACAACCCGATCAGTCCGCCTGCTTGCGGAGAAACGTCGGCACATCCCATTCGTCTTCGGCCGCCAAGGCGGCCCGATCCATTGATTCCCGTGCATCGCTCATTCTCCGCAAAAACGTCGGACGGTCAAGATCCTTCATCGGTCGATCGGCCGCAACGGCAGCACCGACCCCGGCCAACACCGGTTGCGCAGACTTCGGCGCTCGTGCCGTCGCACGCTCCGTCCCCATCGTCACCGTCGCGGCATCTTCCTGCCGCTCGAACCCGGTGGCAATGACGGTGACAACCAGATCTTCGCCCATGTCGGGGTTGATCACTTGCCCCACAATGATGTTGGCTTCGGTATCAGCCGTCTGCTGAATGATGGAGGCGGCCTCCTCGATCTCATGGAGTGACATGCTGGGCCCTCCGGTAATGTTCAGCAACACCCCGCGAGCGCCTTCTACGCTGCCTTCTTCGAGCAGCGGACTGCAGATGGCTTTTTGGGCGGCTTCGATCGCCCGATTCGGTCCGCGTGAAATACCCATCCCCATCACGGCCCGACCGGTGTGCGACATGACGGTCCGAACATCGGCAAAATCTACGTTCACATGCCCCGTGGTCGTGATGACATCGGCAATCCCTTGAATGGCTTGCCGCAACACATCATCCGCAACCTTGAATGCTTCCAGGAGCGGCGTAGACTTGTCGACAATCCCCAAGAGCCTCTGGTTTGGAATCACGAGCAGGGTATCGACATGGCGACGCAGATCACGAATACCTTCTTCCGCATGTTTGTGCCGCCGTTGACCTTCATATTGGAACGGCTTCGTGACCACGCCCACCGTGAGAATCCCCATTTCACGGGCGATGCTGGCAACGATCGGAGCCGCCCCGGTGCCGGTCCCGCCGCCCATCCCGGCGGTGACAAACACCATATCTGCGCCTTCGAGACATTCACGAATGTGGTCTTTGCTTTCCAGCGCCGCATCCTTTCCAATTTCCGGCTTTGCGCCCGCGCCCAGCCCACGGGTTCGCTCCGGGCCCAGCTGAATCTTATAGGGAGCCAGCGACCGATCGAGCGCCTGGAGATCTGTGTTGCCAGCGATGAAATCGACTCGGGCCAGGCCAGAGGCAATCATCGTGTTGACCGCATTGCATCCGGCGCCACCGATTCCGATCACCTTGATGCGGACCGGTAACAGCGCATCTTCCTGAAATGAAAACATTGGGGCACCTCCTCACATCTCCCCGCACGACAGCAGCCTGTCGCATGCGAGGGCTCTTGGTTAAAAAA
The DNA here is from genome assembly GCA_016195505.1 of Nitrospirota bacterium. Lineage (GTDB taxonomy): Bacteria > Nitrospirota > Nitrospiria > Nitrospirales > Nitrospiraceae > Nitrospira_D. The sequence goes on from JACPZN010000211.1 coordinate 15,279, forward strand.
CCTCCAACACCCGCTTCGTCCATCCGAACATTTTGGCCCAGGTTCCTCCATTGCGAAGCCCGGCCGTTTCCAATTCATCGGCATGCCGTCGGGCATGCAGCAACAACCCGACGCCTGTCGCATGACTGTGGTGACCGACAATGTCTCTGAGCCCGCCTACGCCGGAAGGCATGCCTCGGCGAGCCGGCAGGTTCAGCACTTTCTCGGCCGCATCCGGCATCCCCTCCAACAACGACGTTCCGCCGGTAATCACCACCCCGGCGCCCAGCATGCCTTCATAACCGGCGCGCGCAATTTCCCTCCGCACGAGTTCAAACATTTCTTCCACACGCGGCTCGAGGATTTCGGCAATGTCGCGGCGCGAAAACGTTCGAGCGGGACGATCTCCGACGGACGGCACTTCGACGATCTGATGGCCTGTGACCAGTTCGGTTCGTGCAATCCCGTGCTGGGTCTTGATCTTCTCCGCCTCGGTTTGCGATGTGAGGAGACCGATCGCCAAATCCTTCGTCAGATTCTGCCCCCCGATGGGCAGGACCGCGGAGTGGCGGATACTCCCGTCAAGGAAAATGGCGAGGTCCGTGGTGCCTCCTCCCAAATCCACCATAGCCACACCTAAGTCACGCTCTTCCTGACCCAACACCGCTTCACTGGAGGCCAGCGGCTGTAGAATAATGTCCACGACGTCGAGACCTGCTCGGTTCACGCTCTTAATGATGTTTTGCGCGGACGTGACGGCGCCGGTGATGACGTGTACGTTCACTTCGAGGCGATTGCCCGAGAGGCCCAACGGTTCGCGCACACCCTCTTGTCCATCCACCATGAATTCGCGCGGAAGCACGTGAAGAATTCGGCGTTCGTGCGGAATGACAGCCAGCGTGCGCGCGCTCTCAATCGCCCGATGAATATCTTCGCGGGTGACCTCGGCGCGCTTCAGCGCGACCACCCCTTTACAGTTCTCAGCGGAAATGTGACTGCCTGCGATGCCAGTGTGGACCGAGTTGATCTGTACCGCCGCCATCAACTCCGCTTCTTCGACAGCCTTTTTGATCGATTCGACCGTACTCTCGATATCGACGACGACGCCTTTGCGCAATCCGCGAGAAGGACTTGACCCGACACCGATGACATTCAGCGCCCCAGTATCGGTAATCTCCGCCACAATCGCGCAAATCTTGGTGGTTCCGATGTCCAGTCCAACAAGGATTTGATCTCGTTTAGGCACCGCGATCACCCCCTTTCCCGTACGATGATCCGGTTCTCGTACCGGAGGTCTACTTCGTTCGCGCCGCGTCCGTACCCGTCAAAGTTCAGCGTCTTCAACGTCGGTTTGACTCGCTGGAACCGCTCCCACTGATCGCCAACTGTCTCTTCGCCGAATTGAAATCGAACTCCTCGAACGGAGGCCACCAGGCTGGAAGGATTCGCCGCGTTCACTTGCAACCGACCCTCGTAGGTATGCCCCACGAGTTTGGCAAGTTCGATGCCGGACATGATCGCCTGCCGCACTGCTCCATCACCTCGTAGCAACCCTTTCGGATCGACGCCCGTCACCATGGGCAACATGTCATCGTCGGCCTGGCCAAGTCGGGCGAGGACATGGCCTCCTTCATCGCTGAGAAAGTTGTCGGAGCCTGTCTGAATAATCGCCGCGGGTTTTCGCTCGATCACTGAAATCCTCAATTCATGAAACGGCACACGGGTCACCAGCGCTTCTTTTACCCAGGGATGAGACTCCACTTGTCCCTTGATCACCGTCGTGATGACGTGATGGAGAGGAGTGCCGGGCTTCAGCCCGACGAGATCGATCACTTCCTGCTTATTGATGTGGTGCACGCCTTCGACAGTGACGATTTTGATTTCGAGGAGCCGTTTGAGCATGGGTCCGGAATATTTCACACCCACCATGGCAACCCACCCGATCAGCGCCGCACCTGTCATCAGTCCTCCCCACCGCATAAGGTTGATCCATCTGGCGGCGGCCTTAGCCTGTCCGGTCTCAGCGTGCTTGCTCATCATTTGCCTCACACGCGGATCTCTCCATTGATTTTTTCGCGGTCCCACAGGGTCTGTTCGCTTGCGCTTCAGGAACAATCCACTCACGCTGACTCCCTTCTTGCAGCCTGTGTGAACCGACGAGCACGATCGAGCGCCGACTGCAGGATCCATTCGACTAAGCTGTCGTAATCGATCCCTGCTTGCGCTGCCGCCATCGGCAATAGACTCGTTTCCGTCATCCCCGGAACGGTATTGATTTCCAACACGTACGGACGACCCTTCGGTGTAATTCGGAAGTCGACACGAGCCGCGCCTTCGCATCCCAACGCGTGAAATGTCCGGCGGGCTAACTCACCAATCTGGCGAAGAATCTTAGGAGACAATGGCGCGGGGCAGAGGTACTGCGTCTTGCCCTTCTGGTACTTCGCAGAATAATCGTAAAAGCCAGCGGGCGCGACGATCTCAACGGCTGGGAGCACTTTCGAAGCGCCGGATGCTTCTCCCAGGATGGAAACCGTGACTTCATGCCCAGGGATGTAGGTTTCGACCATGGCATCGGGATCGTAGCGATGAGCGAGGGCAAGCGCGTCCTTCCAGTGGCTGGCTTGCCGCACGATCGTGACCCCGATTGTGGAGCCCTGCGAAGCCGGCTTGACAACGACCGGCAACTTCAATTTCGCCGCCTTCAGGGCTTTGGCCAACGACGGCGACTCCCCCTGCTGCACGACCGTCCCGGCAGGAACTGGAATATGATGCGCGGCCAACAAGGTTTTCGTGATGACCTTATGCATGCCCACCGCGCTCGTCCGCACACCGGATCCGGTATAGGGCATCCCGATCGTCTCGAGGAATCCTTGAATCGTTCCGTCTTCACCGCCTGGTCCATGCAGCGAGAGAAAGGCGATGGCGATCTTCTGATCCTTCAAATCTTGGTGCAGATGGTCGGCCACATCGATGGACACCGCGTCGTAGCCTCGCCGGATCAGCGACTGATGGACAGCCTGCCCCGTGCGAAGCGAGACATCACGCTCAGAGGACCGTCCCCCCATCAGTACTCCGATCCGCGCGCTGGTTAATCGACCTGCCTGTGCCATCGTCTTCTCTAGTAATGAGTCATCACTGATGGGTGATGAGTTGAAAGTGTGTCCTTCAAAGCTGACCAACCATCACTCATCACCCTTCATCCCTCACTGCCCCTAAGCTTGACCCACCAACTTCAGTTCCAATTCCAACTTCACGCCGGTCTTTCGAGCGACTTGAGCACGGACCTTCTTAATGAGCGCCAGCACATCTTTGGCACTGGCATTCCCCTGGTTCACAATAAAGTTGGCATGCTTGTCCGAGACTTGTGCATCGCCGACATGCGCACCCTTGAGCCCCGCTGCTTCAACGACTCGCCCTGCCGAATCGTTCGGCGGATTCTTGAACACACAGCCGGCGCTTGGCAGTGTCAGCGGCTGTGTATCGCGGCGGTAGTGCAAATAGTCTTTCACAACCTTCTCAATGTCCGATTGCACCCCAGGTCTCAATTGAAGCCAAACTCCCACAACGATGCCGGCCGGCAACGCCGCCCGGCGATAGCCGAATTCGATCTCCGCCGCGGACCGTTCAATTATTTCGCCTATCGGTGACACGACACGGACGGCCTTCACCGAATCCTTCATTTCTCCGAGCCTGGTGCCGGCGTTCATCACGACACAGCCTGCCACAGTCCCAGGAATCCCCGCCGCCCATTCCAATCCCGCCAGCGAGCGGCGGATGGCATAGCCGATGAGCGTCGGCATCCCCACGCCACCTTCGGCATAC
>JACPZN010000212.1 GCA_016195505.1 Nitrospirota bacterium
AATCGCGATCAGAGTCTGGACAGCCGGTTTTGGGGGTACGTGCGCGAAGAAAAAATCCGCGGCAAAGCCTTTCGTATTTATTGGTCCTGGAATGGGCAGGGGAATTGGACGGAGTGGGTCAGATGGGAACGATTCGGCAAGGCGATTCAGTAAGAAAAGGCGCGAGCGTCTCTGCAGCGAGGGACCAGGTGAGCGGACGGGACGGGCCCCCATCGCCCAAGGTGCTTCGGCAGTATCTCCAGCGGTTTCCGCAGGCTTCCGTGCTTGTCGTGGGAGATTTGATTCTCGATCATTATTTGATGGGGCGAGTCAGCCGGATTTCTCCGGAAGCGCCGGTGCCGGTCGTGCACGTCGAATCCGAGTCACTGCGGCTCGGCGGAGCAGCCAACGTCTTCAATAATATTCTGGCACTGGGCGGGAAAGCCGATCTCTGTGGCGTCATCGGTGCGGATGAAAACGGGCGCTTATTAATGAAGGAACTTGGCAATAAACGATCCGCTCGCGGTGGCGTGGTCATCGATCACGATCGTCCTACGACCAGGAAAAGCCGGGTGATCGCGCATAACCAGCAAATCGTCCGCTACGACCTCGAGGGACGAAGCGAATTGAAAGCGACCCTCCAGCGCAGAATCCTCCAGTACGTTGAATCGCGGCTGCGGGAGCTGTCCTGTGTGGTGGTGTCAGACTATGCCAAGGGGGTCGTGTCGGCGACCTTAATGTCCGAAATTACCCGGCTCGCCGCCTTGCGGAAGGTTCCCGTCATCGTCGATCCCAAGGTCGAGCATTTTGGTTTCTACAAGGGCGTCACGCTAATTACGCCGAACCATCTTGAGGCGATCCAGGCCGCCGGAGTACATGGTGACGATAATCAGACGATCAATGAAGCCGGAGCGATGATTCGCCAGCGGCTGGGTTGCCAGTCTGTGCTCATCACGCGCGGTGAAAAAGGCATGAGTTTGTATGAAGGCGACGGGGCTTTCTGGCATCTGCCCACCCAAGCCCGGCAAGTCTATGATGTCACCGGGGCCGGCGATACGGTCGTCGGGACGTTGGCGCTGGCTTTATCGACCGGTGCAAGTACCAAGACCGGAGCCATTTTGGCGAACTATGCAGCCGGCATCGTGGTGGGAATGGTGGGGACCGCGACGGTCACTCCTAAACAGTTGTCGGAGGCGCTGGGGAATGAGTAAATCCTCGCGTTCAGTCGCGGTCGTGATTCCGGCGCGATACGAGTCATCCCGTTTCCCTGGGAAGCCGCTGGTTAAGCTTAACGGCAAGCCGATGGTTCAGCATGTGTATGAACGGGCCGTGGCCTGCCGTGTCGTGTCGGATGTGTTAGTGGCGACCGATGACGATCGCATCAAACAGGCCGTTGAGCAGTTCGGCGGACGCGTCGTCATGGCGAAGGGGGACTATCGGACGGGAACCGACCGGGTGGCGGCGGTGGCCGGCATGTTTGGGGGCGAGTTTTTTGTGGATCTCCAGGGTGATGAAATTCCGTTGAACCCGGAGTTGCTGGCCGATCTTATCGAGCCATTCGTCCAGAGCGGCGCTGAAATGGGGACATTGAAACGAGTGATGGATTCAACGGAGGACCTACACAACCCAGCCGTAGTCAAAGTGGTGACCGACTCTCGAGGCTATGCCTTATATTTTTCCAGGGCACCGATTCCGCTGGTCCGTGATGATCCAGACCGCCGGGCCGTCGGTGGCCTGCACTACATCCATCTGGGTCTGTATATGTACACGAAAGAGACCCTCCTTCGATTTGCGGCCCTGCCGACCAGTCCGTTGGAAGAAGCTGAGAAGCTCGAACAGCTTCGTGGATTGGACAACGGCATTCGCATCCGGGTCTGGGAAACCAAACACGCATCCTTACGAGTCGATCAGCCGGCGGATGTGCCGGAGGTCGCTGAAAGGCTGCAGCAGTACGATGTCCTCAAACGCGAGCTAGAGATCAAAGGGGTGGCGTCGGGTCGATGAGGCTGCCATGCGCATCAGAGTGGTCCGAAGACCGTCAGAGAGGGCAACCATGAGCAAGTTTATTTTTGTCACGGGTGGAGTCGTCTCGTCGCTCGGGAAGGGACTGGCATCGGCATCCATCGGAAACCTCCTCGAAAGCCGAGGTTTGAAGATTACCTTTCTGAAGCTGGATCCCTATATCAACGTGGATCCGGGCACGATGAATCCCTATCAGCACGGGGAGGTCTATGTCACGGATGATGGGGCTGAGACCGACCTCGACCTCGGCCACTACGAACGATTCACCTCGCTGTCGCTGACGAAGGAAAGTAATTATACGACGGGCCGGATCTACCACTCCGTCATCACGAAAGAGCGGCACGGAGACTATCTTGGGGGGACGGTGCAAGTGGTGCCCCATGTGACGGATGAGATTAAGCAGGCCATCAGGCGCATTTCCAAGGGCATGGATGTCACGATCGTCGAGATCGGCGGCACGGTAGGTGACATTGAAAGCTTGCCTTTCCTCGAAGCCATCAGACAGATGCCCTACGACGTCGGGCGCGAGAATGTGTTGTATGTCCATCTCACGTTGGTGCCCTACATCGGCGCTGCCGGTGAATTAAAGACTAAACCGACGCAACATTCAGTCAATAAGCTGCGGGAGATCGGCATTCAGCCCAATATTCTCCTGTGCCGCACAGATCGATATCTTCCTCCGGAACTCAAAGGCAAGATCGCGATGTTCTGCAACGTGGAGAAGGACGCCGTCATTACAGCAAAAGACGTGGATACGATTTATGAAGTGCCAATTGTGTTTCGTAAGGAGGGTTTGGACGAACTGATCGTCCGGCTGCTTCACTTAGAGACCGGTCAGCCGAATCTCCGCGAGTGGGATGCAATGGTGCAGAAGATCAAGCGTCCCAAGCACGAAATCACAGTGGCTCTAGTGGGGAAGTATGTCGGGCTCAAGGAGTGTTACAAAAGCCTCGGGGAGGCCCTGGTTCATGGGGGGATCGATCACGAAACCAGAGTCAATATCAATTGGATCGAATCCGAAGATGTCGAGCGGCAGGGTACGGAGCGGATTCTGCGCGAGGCCGACGGTATTTTGATCCCCGGCGGATTCGGCGCGCGCGGGATCGAGGGCAAGATTACGACGATCAAATACGCTCGAGAGCATCAGGTGCCGTTTCTCGGGCTCTGTTTGGGCATGCAGTGTGCGGCGATCGAATTTGCGCGCAATGTGGCTGGATTGGCCGGTGCGAACAGCTCAGAGTTCGACGAACGTTCACCCCATCCAGTAATTCATTTGATGCCGGATCAACATTCGGTGAGCGACAAAGGCGGAACGATGCGCCTCGGTTCCTATCTCTGCAAACTCGGCGAAGGCACGCTCGCCCATAAAATGTATGGCGTCAGCGAAGTCCGCGAGCGCCACAGGCATCGGTATGAATTCAACAACGAATACCGCGAGCGGATGACTGCTAAAGGAATGGTGTTGAGCGGGCTATCCCCGGATGGCCGATTGGTCGAAATCGTTGAATTGAAGGATCATCCGTGGTTCTTAGGCACTCAGTTTCATCCGGAATATAGTTCCCGTCCGCACCGTCCGCATCCTCTCTTTAGTGGATTCGTCGGTGCGGCACTCAGAAGAAAGTGCGGACACTAAGACAACGATGATTGCTGAATGCGGAACGATGAGTTACGAAGACGAGAGAAGACGAGCCCTTTACCTTTCCGGAACGTGCCGTTGCTCATCGTTCATCATTCATCGTTCGACCTCGGAGCGAATCTTTCATGCCGCACGCAGTTGATATCGGTTCGTTCAAGGCAGGGGCGGGCAATCGGCAGTTTCTGATTGCGGGTCCCTGTGTGATTGAGAGCGAGCAACTGGTGATGGACACGGCGGGGCGCATCGCCGAGATTGCCAAATCGCTGGGGATGCCCTACATTTTTAAATCGTCGTTCGATAAAGCCAACCGGACCTGCATCAAATCCTACCGTGGCCCTGGCATCGAGAAGGGCCTGGCAGTTTTGAGGAAGGTGAAGGATCAGCTTGGCTTGCCCGTGTTGACCGATGTGCACACGGAAGAGCAGGCGGCAGAAGCAGGGAAGATCGTCGACGTGCTCCAGATTCCCGCGTTCCTGTGCAGGCAGACGGATTTGCTCATAGCAGCGGCAAAAACAGGAAAGGTTGTCAATGTGAAGAAGGGCCAGTTTCTTTCGCCGATCGAGATGGGCAACGCGGTGAAGAAAGTGGAGGAGAGCGGGAGTCGACGTATCATTCTCACCGAGCGCGGCTCGTCGTTTGGGTACAACAATCTGGTTGTGGATATGCGGTCTTTTCCCATTATGCGGGCCTTCGGATATCCCGTTGTCTTCGACGCGACGCATAGTGTGCAGTTGCCTGGTGGCGGGGGCACCAAGTCCAGCGGTCAACGCGAGTTCGTGGAACCGTTGGCTTGTGCGGCAGCTGGCGTTGGGGTTGATGGGTTCTTTATGGAAGTGCATCCGAATCCGGACGAGGCCCTATCCGATGGGCCGAACATGGTACCGTTGTATCAATTGAAATCCCTGCTTGAACGGGTTCTGCGCATATGCGACGCAGCAAAACCACGAAACTAAAACCAACCGTTTCACTGTCACCCAAGACTGTCAGGAGCCTCGGGAGTCTTGGCGACGGAAAGCGTGTGCTCGAAATCGAGACCCGTGCCGTTCAGGCACTGATCGACCGGTTGGACAGCAAGTTTGCCAGAGCGGTGGATCTGCTGGCTCAGTGCAAAGGGAAGGTCGTGGTGTCGGGCATGGGCAAGTCCGGCCTGATTGGCCAGAAGATCGCCGCGACCCTCGCCAGTACCGGCACCTCTTCATTCTTCCTCCATCCGGCCGAAGGCGTGCATGGAGATCTCGGCATGTTGGCTCGCCGCGATACCTTGATCGCGATCTCCAACAGCGGTGAGACTCAGGAGTTGCTCCAATTGCTCCCGTATGTGGAACGTATGGGCATTCCGGTCATCGGCATGACGGGACGGATGAACTCCACCTTGGCAAAGAACAGCGATGTGACGTTGGATGTGTCGGTGGCGGAGGAGGCCTGTCCGATGGGGTTAGCGCCGACTGCCAGCACGACGGCCACACTTGCTCTGGGCGATGCGCTCGCTGTCGCCTTGTTGCAGAAGCGCGGCTTCAAGGAAGAGGACTTTGCCCAATTCCACCCTGGCGGCACATTGGGGCGCCGGTTGCTGGTGAGGGTGAAGGATCTCATGCACACCGGAACGGATCTTCCGAGAGTCGAGGAATCAGTTGCCGGTACAGCGGCTATGTTGGAGATGACTGCCAAGAAGCTCGGCATGACTACGATGGTTGATCAGGGCGGAAAGCTCTCAGGCATTATTACCGATGGCGATCTGCGCCGCTTCATCCAACGAGGCGGCGATTTCACGAAGGCGACCGCAAGCGAACTGGCTTCGCGGAATCCCAAGACGATCGCACCAGACGATCTGGCTGCCAAGGCCGTCGAGATGATGGAGCGATTTTCCATTACCACCCTTGTGGTGGTGGAGGGCGATCGCAACATTCGGGGCGTTATCCATCTGCATGATTTGCTGAAAAATGGGATCGTGTAGGAGACGGGTCTAACCATGAATCGCGTTCTGGAAATGTGGCGAGATATCGGGCAGGAGTCGCTCAATCTGCCCAATCTATTGACGCTAGTCCGCATTCTGATGATCCCAGTCTTTGTCATTCTGTTTATTACCCCGACCCCGGATCGGTCGTTGATCGCCGCCGTGATTTTCGCTGTGGCGGCGGTGACGGATCTGTTGGATGGGTATATCGCCCGGCGAACCGGCCAAGTGACGAAGCTCGGCAAGTTGCTCGATCCGATCGCCGATAAGTTGCTGGTGCTCTCGGCGTTGATCCTCCTGGTCAACATGGACCGAGTCAGCGCCCTCGTGGCGATTCTCGTGATCGCGCGTGAAGTGGCCGTCACGGGCATCCGGGCCATTGCCGTAGGTGAAGGACTGATCATCGCGGCGGAAACAACGGGCAAGTACAAGATGGCTCTGCAAGTCGTCGCTATCGTTTTGCTGATTCTCGAAGGGACAGGGCTGGCTGAACTCGGCAATATGCATTTAGCCGGTACCGTGACACTCTATCTATCGTTGGTGCTCGGCTATGTCTCCGGTGGTCAGTATGTGTGGAGCTTTTGGAAGCAGTTGGTCGCCAAGGGGCTTTAGCAGGATGCTGAACAAGCCTGCCAACCTCGTTCTTGCATCGCTCAGGTCCTTAACGTCCTATAACTTTTCTCGACCAGGAAAATCAGTCGGTTCGGCAACGACGTTGTGGGCGGAGTAAAACTTTTCACGAGTGCCTGCGCTTTTATCTGCATTAATCTCACATTGTTTGCGTGTAGCGACAGCGGAACGCCGCCAAAGCTAGAGGCGCACGCGTATTCGAGTACTCAAGCCTCGGTGCGTTGCGACCCCCAGGTGCGTGGAGGCTCCGCAGGCGCGATCGACGGCGAGGTCTCCGCTGACGGTATCCGCTATAACGTACGCACACCGTCCAACTACGACGCCTCCGTTGCTCATCCCTTGCTGATGGTCTACGCGCCTGTCGGCCAGGGCCGCTGGGCGTCGGAGCGGCTTACCGGACTCACCCCGCCAGCAACCGGCGCCGGCTTTGTGGTGGTCTATGCGGATCACCGGCCGCTCGGTATTCCTACCATCGAGCAGCTTGGTACGGTTCCCGGCCTAGTCGCAAAGAAATGGTGCATCGACCAGAAGAGAGTATATGTAACCGGTCATTCCGATGGCGGTACCGTGTCGTTGATGCTCGCCGTGCTTGATCAAACCAAGAGCCTGCCGGCTGCTATCGCGCCGAGTGCCGCCGGATTGACCAGAAAGGATCTGGAGGCATTCCAATGCCGGCCACCCATCCCAGTCATGATTATGCACAGCGCGAAGGACGCATTGTTCCCTGGTTGGGGTGCCCAGGCAGGAACGTGGTGGGCTGAGTGCGACAAGTGCGAGCTGGCAACGACGAAAAAGCTAGATGGCGGGTGCATTGCCTATCAGAAATGCGCCTCAGGTGGCGCGACGTTGTACTGTGAGGGGACCGGCGGTCATCGGGAATGGCCCCAACTGAATCGATTCATGCTCGATTTCTTCGCTCATCCTGAAAGATTTCAGTAGCGTTCAAAAATCGTGTTCGTCCAGACCGTTGCGTGAGCAAGCAGCAGCCGTACGTTCGCTAGGTGTTATGGATAATCAAGGACTTCTCGCGGTTCTCGTAGTCTTC
>JACPZN010000213.1 GCA_016195505.1 Nitrospirota bacterium
CGCCTGCATCGCGGTCACAGCACCGCCCGGCAATGAGAGACTGGCAATACCCGGTCCAGCAGGTGGAGCGGTCACCTGCCAGAAGGGCGCAGCCTGAGTATTGGTTATTGGAACCACCATCGAGACGCGATCAGGCCCGGTATCCGCTCCACCAGGAGTATTATCCTGGGGGACAAGCGGGGCAGCGTTTCCGCCAATGGCACAGGCACCGATCTGCCCGATCATGCCGAATCCTGCCACCTTCAAGTCCGCCGCAATCAGATCCATCGCGGCTCTCACATTTTGCTGCGTATCGGCGACCACATTGCTGACAATCGTGGCTCTGTTCCCGCCCGTCAAGGTCGCAAGCCCCGCCCCGATGATCACAGCGGATATGACCGCTGTGATCATCATTTCGACGAGAGTGAATCCCTCTTCGTTCGGTCCTTGCGCCCTCATCCCACCCTCATGCCTGAGATACAGCCGCTGTGTCATTTGGGATCAACCACTGTTACGAATGTGAGACTTCTCGCTCTAATAACTTGGCTCTGGTTGCTGTTCCAGTTGATCGTAACGGTTACCTGATTTGCATTGAGCACGGCCGGACCAAATGCCGCCACGGCCACTGTCCCTTGTATTCCTACAAGATTGGAATTCGTCACCAAAGCCTGCCACTGAGTGCAGTCTCCCTTTACCTGCGCTTGCGTGATCGCGTTGCAGGTCGCTGCGTTGGTTGTATTGATACCGTTATAGAGTGCGGTAATCGGCGGATTCATATCACCGGTGAAGCGCAATCGTTCGATCATGTCGGCCGCGATGTTCGTCACAAGAGACAATTCTCTCGCATCGACATTTTTCGTCAGGGACATCATTTGCATGCCCATCAATGACAACACCCCAACGAGGAGAATTGCGCTCGACACCATCACCTCGACCAAGGTAAAGCCAGATGACTGGCTTAGTCGTTTTGTCATGACGCTCTATCCTTCAGGGTGAAAGAATACTTCGCCGTTATGGACATGCTGCCACCTGCTGTAGACACCAACTTACCTTGCCGACCGGATTGACCGTCACCGAATAGCCCACCGCATTGTTCTGGATAAACAGTTGAATGGTTTGCGGTCCTGGTGAGATGCTCTGTCCGCGCGAATTGAAGCCAATCGGGCCGGCTTGGGGGAGAATGAAAGTCACCACCTCAGGGGAGAACGTCTCGGGTGATAAACCCACACGGCCGTTGAACGTTGCGGTGACCCCTTGAGGCGTCGCCGGTGGTTGTGACATAACAACAGTCATCACACTGCCCTGATTTATCGCGGCGAGCCGCGCGTCGCTTAACCTCGAAGCGAGCGTCCTTGTCGCTTGTTTGAGTTGATACCTCTTATACGATGCCACGAAGTCAGGCGCTGCTAGTGCCGCAGTGATCCCAATTATCACTACGACAATCACCACCTCAATAAGCGTGAATCCTCCCTGGCGGCTGTCTGGTTTCAATATGTTAGACATTGTACGTTCTCTATTAGAATATTCCCGGTGTGCAGTCTTGCGATCCTTGGTCACTACTCGATGACCAGGTTGAAAGACCGGGATCGCCATCCAAATTCGACTGAGCGCTCGCGAGAAACCCAGTGGCAGGCGCCACGACGGCGCCGGTCTGGGGGGCCGCACCGAGCACGCAGGCCTGAATAGGAGCAGGAAGGTTTACCGGCCCGGTGATATATTGAAATGATGTATTACCGGACGCGACAAACCCGATGTCGGTGAACACCCCGGCGAGTACCGCAACACCACCGGGAGGAGGCGTACAAAATGCCTGACCAGGAGCCAGAACTGTGGCTGGGTAAGCACCGCCCGGGGCGGTATTGGGCCAGCCAACAGGGATCGTCTTGACACCAGGCGCAGGCACTGCACCAAGGGCGCCCATCGAGGGAATAGCAAGGTAACAGGCTTTTTCTGCCTGGAAGGCGATCTGTGACGTCTTAATCGCGTTCAGATTCACCTTGGCTTCCGATTGGCGCGACTTCAACTGATACTGCAGAAAGTTCGGGATGGCGATGGCCGCCAGGATCCCGATGATCGCCACGACGATCATCAACTCAATGAGGGTAAAACCCTCTTGTTTCCGCAATGCCTTAAACATCGTACTGCCTCCTTATTGATGGTTCACTGACGGGCCGACTCGGGCTGCGCTTGCCTCGAAGACCCGTGGCGTTCATGTTGCCGCCTACTACGCTTCCTGGTCCGTTGATTATCAAGGAACAACAGCAAGCTGCATGCCCTTGATTCAAGTATAAAATTTCAGTACATCACCCTGTACTGAAGCCGTAGTACTACGGTTTACAAGTGGTACTCGATTGCCAATCCAACGGGCCTAAGCTTCTCAACAGTAGAACTACTGGATAAAGTTTCGCCTTCTCAGCGAACAAAATCCGTCAGATCGCAACGGGCAATGAGGATTCCAGAGGCGTCGGAATTGGAATGCGAGCCATGGAGTCACGAGAGATCAGAATATCTATCGTGAAAATGCAAACCAGCGGTATACTGGGAACAATCCTGGTACGTGCCTGCTCTGCCATCCTAGAACGAGAGCACAGGCTTCATGGCGAGTGAATCTTCATCGAATAATCTTTCATCCAACCAACGACGAGCCTCGGCTGCTTTCAAAGTCGCCATCGGATTCGTCGCCGCGTTCCTCAGTCTGATCGTCATCGGTGGCCTCTTCGCGAGCGCTCTCGTTTCCAAGGTGGAACTCAGTGATGTGGCGATCCAAGCCTATAACCTCATGCACCAGCTCGAGAATCTTCTCTCCGATGTCAGCGATACGGAATCGGCCGCCCTTGAATATAGCCTGGCAGGGGAGCGGCATTATCTGAATCAATACGAAAAGAACTTATCGGCAATCCATCGTGACCTCGACGTGCTCCGACAGAGAGTCGCGGACGATCCTCATCGGATCCGAAACTGGAAGACGGTAGAATCCTCGTTGCAGGAAAAGCTAAGGCTGCTTGAGAAGCTAGTCCCATTACCCCATGAATATCCCCTTGTACCAGGTCATCTGATTGAGGAAGAAAGCTTGGTCCGTCACGGCAAGGCGGCCATGGATGCCTTCAGAACGGCCGTTGAGACAATGCAAGAGCAAGAGGGTCAGACCCTGGATGCTCGCCTTCGCGAAATGGAACAGGCAAGAACCGAGACTTCGGTCCGGTTGCTGACCTTGACTCTGGTGGCGACCGGGATTGTGGGTTGGCTGTTTTTCATGGTGCACCGGGAGATGACTCAGCGTCTGCAGGCGCAGGAGGCGCTTCAGCAATCCAATGACCAACTGGAGGATCGTGTTCGCGATCGAACCCTTCAACTCCTTTTTTCAAACGACCGGCTTTCAGCCCTCTCGCGGCAGATCATCCAGGTTCAAGAAAGGGAACGGCGACGCATCGCTCGAGACTTGCATGACGAGATTGGTCACTCTTTGACAGTAGTTAAGCTTAAGCTGCAAGAAATCAAGGACGGGGTCGGAGGAACTGCCGTCGAACCCTTGGTCCATGAAGGCATCGAGCTCCTCGGGCCGCTGCTTCAGCGGGTGCGAAACCTCGCCTTGGAGCTTCGTCCATCCCTCCTGGATGAGCTCGGTCTGCACGAAGCCTCGAAGTGGTATGTCGCGCAGTTCGCCAAGCGGGCCGGACTCACCATCAAGTTCGACGTGGAGAGCCCATGGGAGCGCTTGCCCGAAGAAATCGAAATCGCCTCTTTTCGAGTGCTCCAAGAGGCTCTGACCAACGTCCTCAAACATGCTCGAGCCACGTCCGTCACCGTCACGTTGAAACAAACGTCTGACTCACTTGAGCTAAAGGTTTGCGACAACGGCGTCGGGTTTTCGCCGACGGAGGCCCGAATGGGTGCGATCAGAGGAGAAAGCTTCGGGTTGCTGGGAATGGAAGAGCGTCTGCGGCTTGTCGCAGGAACGTTGACGGTGGTATCTGCAATCGGGGGGGGCACCGAGGTGAAGGCGACGATTTCACTCGAGAGAATGGACGTTGCACAGAGCGCGATGGAGGGAACCACGACATGAAACAGATCCGCGTGGTGCTGGCAGACGATCATATCTTGGTGCGGCAGGGAATAAGATCTCTCTTGGAAAAAATTGTAGACGTGACTGTCGTTGGAGAGGTAGGGGACGGCCTAGACGCCCTCACTACCGCGAAGGCGGAAAACGCCGACGTCGTCCTCATGGACATCAAGATGCCCGGCCTGAACGGACTTGAGGCGCTTGTCCGGATGAAGCAGGAACTTCCCCGCGTGCGCGTGATTATCTTATCAATGTATGCTGACGAAGGATACTTCCAGACTGCTCTTGATGCAGGAGCGGCAGGATATCTGATGAAGGACGCGGATCGGGCCGAGTTGGAACTCGCTTTGAAAACGGTTGCCAAAGGTGAGACCTACCTGACGCCGTCGGTCGCGCAATATGCAGTGGAATCTTATCGAAATCCATCATTTCGTAGAGACGGGCCTTTGGCAAGTCTAACCTCGCGCCAACGAGAAATCCTTCAACTGATGGCCGAAGGCCATTCCAACAAGGACATTGCCACTCGACTGCAATTGAGCATCCGCACCGTGGAAAGCCATCGCGCCGACGTTATGGAACGCCTGGGGGTTCACGATCTCCCTGGCCTTGTCCTCATCGCCCTTCGTTCGGGACTGATCAACGCTCCGTTCTAGCCCCGCGATCCCAAAGCGCGGTAGCCCACGAAAGAACGACTCCGTCGTTACGAAACGTCGACAGCCATTAGAATCCCCGCAATTGTAATCGTTGTCATGATCTCCGGCAGCATGATCCGTTCTGACCTGTCTCGAATCGTCCGAGCGTTCGCAGTTGACACAACAGGGCGACTCTGGCAACTAGGTTGCAAGGTTGACGCTCGGGACTGGGTTAGGTGAAGTGAGTCGCCTACGTTTCAACATGAATCGTTGTAGTAAACTTGAGGAACCATGATTTTAAGGGGAGAATGTCTCGAGGGATCGTGATGAAACCAGAGTCTCGAAAGGTTCTACGGTTTGCCGTCCAACTCCCCTGCACATTCGGGGACAGCGATAAGAAGGAGGAGGGAACTGTGCTGAACCTTTCGGCGCAAGGTTGTGCCATGACGACAGAGAGGATTCCCGCCCTCTCGACCTATCTCTCGCTGCAGATTGATCTCATCAACGGCGCAGCGCCGGTCGACATTGAACTGGCCGGGGTTCGCTGGATTTCAGGGCGCCGATGTGGGCTGGAGTTTATTCGAATCTTGCCCGAGATGCTGGATCGGCTGTGCGCCTTCGTGGGGCTGTTGGAGAACACTCCCTAAAGAAAAGAGTTGCTGATTCCCCGTCTCGTTTTTTGAGGCTACTTGATCGCTACGGCTCGCACTTGGCGGTATGTCGTCACCCCCTTGAGCACTTTCTGAATTCCGTTCTGAAGCAGGGTGACCATTCCATCCCTCATCGCCACGCTCAGGATCTCGGCTGTTCGCGCCCTGGCCTGGATAAGGTTCTTGGTCTCTTCCGATCCAACCAGAAGTTCGTGCAGCGCGACCCGTCCCTTGAACCCACACTGGTTGCAGACTTCACAGCCCTTGCCGCGATAGAGGGTCCAGTCGTCGGTGTACGCGACTCCCAGCTTGTCCCAATACCGAGCGCCGTAGCCCTGAACCAGCTCGTCATACTCCTGTCGGGTCGGATGGTAGGCCTCCTTGCATTGGGAACAGATGCGCTTGCACAGACGCATGGCTAGTATCCCCAGCATTGCATCCGCAAAGTTGAACGAATCGCACCCCATATCGAGTAATCGGGTAACCGTTTCTACCGCGCTATTGGTGTGCAGCGTGCTCATCACCAGGTGGCCTGTGAGGGAGGCTTCAATCGCAATATCGGCCGTTTCCTTGTCCCGCATCTCTCCAATCATAATGACATCCGGATCGGCACGCAGGAACGCCCGCATGGCGCCGGCGAAGGTAAAGCCGATCTTGGGATGCACCTGGACCTGCCGCAGCCCTTCCTGCGTGATTTCGATCGGATCTTCCGCCGTCCAGATTTTTCTTTCGTCGGTATTGATGTGTTTCATCACGGCGTGCAGCGTGGTGGTCTTTCCCGAGCCGGTCGGCCCCACACAGAGTATAATCCCGTGCGGCCGCTCGGAAAGCTCCTTCACGGTCTGTAAGACGTCGGGGGAGAAATCCATCGCCTCCAAGGGCATGATTTCCTTCGCCGTGAGGAGACGCAGTACCACATCTTCATTGCTTCCCGCCGTCGGCAACGTCGCCACGCGCAGTTCGATTTCGCGATCCTTCGTCAGTTTGTAGCGAATTTTCCCGTCTTGGGGTTTACGCCGTTCCGCGATGTCCAAATTGGCCATGATTTTAAGACGCGAGACGATAGCGCGGCGATAGACCGCCGGAATTCGCATGTAGGTGAAGCAGGTGCCGTCTACACGAAACCGCACCGCCGTTTCCTTCCGATCCGAATAGGGCTCAATGTGCACGTCGGACGCTCCCAGCCGATAGGCCTCCGCGATGACCTGATTCGCTAGGCGCACAATGGCGGAATCGTTTTCGTCTATTTCGCCCGAGTCGGCCTCGCCACTTCGTTCGACGCCGGCTTCGTCGACAAGTTCCCCGAGAATGTCGGTAATCGAACCGCCGTTGGCTTGACCCGTGGCGACAAGGAGATATTGCTCGATGTCACACCGAAGGCCGACGGAGAAGCGGACCGCGACGCCGGGGAACGCGCGCCGGATATCGAGCCCTTTTTCCAAATCGTGGGGATCGTTGATGACGACGTCGAGCACGGTTCCTTGACGCTTTAAGGGAATCCATGAATTTCTTCTGAGATAGTCGAAGCTGAGGTTCTTCAGGAGCTCAGGGTCGATAACGGTCCGTTCGTCGTACGCGACGTACGGACATTGATAGAACTCGCTGAGCGCCGACCCGAGTTCAGCCTTTGGCACTCGGTACTTGTCGAGCAGGATGGTCTCCAGATCTACCTCGCGGGACAAGGACTCTTCCACAGCGGTATCCAGATCAGCCTGACTCATGAGCCCGCGATAGGCAATGCAGTCCAACAGGCTGCGCTCCATCGTCATTTTGCGGGGCTGTTTGGCCATGCGTCGCTTTCTTAGAGAGGCGACCGAGAGGACTTCGCGTTTGGTATTCGTTCCAAGACTCTGCGTGACCATTCTATATCATCCTTTGTGATCGACAATAAGAAGTTGCATTTTGTATCTGGCACAATCTTCGTGACGGAAACGAACCAGGGCCGTTTCAATATCGCGTCAGCCATGTTCCTGGAGCGCGATAGACCACCGGCAACCCGCGATACAACCCTTGACCGAGATCGTGGTCGTACCAGACTTCAAGCGTTCCTCCTGAACCACCTGAGGCAATCGTCCCTCCAGCCGCAACAGCTCCATACATTTTGGCTTTCCCAGACACTGTAATATTTCCACTGGCATAGAGCACACCGTTCAGATTCACGCGCGAGAGTTGAACGGACATTCGGGAGACATCGCCGTTCTGTCCTGTTGTTGGGGGACTGAGAATTGATATCGACTGTCCCAATCCGCTTGGAGCGAGCACGACATGGCCCTGCACAACCACGATCCCCTCTAGATAGGCACCTCGAAGCTTGAGGATGCCAAGGTTGTCCGTACGAGGAGCGGCTTGGTCGAGCGTATCGATGAAGATCAGCCCGCGGTGGTCGCCTGGCCCCTTCGACCGAAACACGTCATCAGGGGAAATCCCATGACCGGGCTCTACCACGCCTTGTGGATACAAGAGACCATCTTGATCGATTGCGAAGTAGCTCCCGTACCGTTTCGCCACTCGCTTCAGCTGTTCATAGGTCCACTGGTCGAGCCGAATCCCAGGAACCGGATTCTGCCGCTGGTGGACATTGTGCGGAAGACTTGGCTGCTGCACCTGTCCCGAGGGTGGCCGGATCACCTGAATCTGTCCTCCAACCCAAGCCTCCATCCATCGATCCTCTCGTTGGGCGGTCTCGTCATACCCTTGACCCGTCACGGTGGCCAGAGCGCTCTTCGCAGGAATCTCATCAGCTCGGCCAAGGACTAAATCCCCGGCCACCTTTATATCACCCCAGTGCGCATTGACCGGCGACTCGCTTCCTGGTTGAGGTACTCCGAGATTCTGACCCACCTGCACGGCGGCACGCAGAGGCGGCAGATCGAGCGCCCCCAGCTGCATCAGAACTGATTGTCGAACGGGGGGATTGTCTTGAGTTGCAACGGTCGCATCAATCGTACACAACAGGCCCGGGCTGGAAGGAGCATAGATTTTGAGTTCTTCAACAGTTCCAAGATGGCGCATGGCGCGAAACAGCCCGACCTCTGAATCGTTTAGCATCTGATGGTCTGAAGGGTTCCCCGCATCCAAGCGAAAACCAGGCTGGCTCGCAGTTCCTACAAATTGCGAGCGGCCGGTTGAGTCAAAGAAGGAAGGGCCTCCTTCTGCGTTACGATTCTTTTTCGCCAAGAGCGACGATATCGCGGGCGGGGCCGTCGGGACCTGCGGGCTGTGAATCCACGCCATCACCAATTCTCCGGCCGCATCCGCGAGTTGCTGAGCGACTGCCGCCTGTCTCTCCGCGATGGCACTCACGGCCTCTTGTCCGGCAAGGTTCAAAAGCGTCGCGCCCAGTAACGACAAGATCAGCACGAGTACCATGGCCCCTAGAAGTGCGATCCCCTGTTGATGTTCTGTTCCGTTAGAATAAGACATATGCGCGTGCTCTCCCTACGACCGTAGACTGACTTCGCGCACGATCCTGTGAGCAGAATGACTCGACTCGATCTCGACCACTACCCGCTTCACCTGGGACGGTAGATGCGTCAGGCCACCACGTTCATCCCGATAAGAGAAGCGCACATCTTTCAATTCTCCGATGAGAACATTCGCTCCTCCGTCCACCATACGCATAAGCCTCAATGTTCGCTTCTCAGCGCGCTTGGTGTAATAGACCACTCGATTCCTCACTTCGACAGATGCTCCTGAAGGGAGCGACAACCCAACCGGCTCTGCCAGCGCGAGTTGGTATCGCTGTCCTGCACGGGAGAGTCGATGTGCCTCGCAGGCTTGTTGTCCGCAGAGTACCACCGTCTTTCCTTCTCCCCACCCGCTGCCATCTTGAACCGCGAGCACAGATTGTCCCGGTCCAACAGCGGCGGTCGTCACCGTCCGCTGAGCGCCGACATTGGCGAGAAATAGGAACTCATCTGGGGTTGCGGTAACTATCGAATCGGTCACCGCAAGGCGAGCTTCCTGTTCAAAGACTTCCAAACCCAGTCGGAGATCTTGTTGTTGCGCCAGAGCGCGATGTTGCTGAGCGGCACGAGTCTGCACGACATTGACGGTGTCCAACGTCACAGCGAGCACGATGGCTCCTGTCGCCAAACTGACCATCAACTCGGTCAGACAAACGCCCCGCATGTCGGAGAAGGGTGAGACATCCCTCGGACCCCTCATGTACGACCTGATAACATGTCTTTGGCTCATCGTTGCCCCACAAATGAAGGGTTCGCCCGTAGGGTCGCCACGCGCACCTCTTTCTGGCCTCCCGGTCCAACATAGGAAGCTACCGCTCGGATCACCACCATGCCAACAGCACTCAGTGGCCCTGGGCGATCAGCTTCGACAGTCCAGACTACCGTCACTCGGTCACGCTCCTGCATGGCTGTGTAGATTCCATCACCCGCCATCATGTCCGGGCCCTGCCCATCGTCCTTCATGATGACCTCAGGAATTCCGTCATGATCGAGGTCATCTTCAAGGAGAGATTGCCAGCGAACCGACCGCTTTACTTCCAACCTCGCCTGGGCCAGTTCCAACGCTCTACTACTGAGACTCCCTTGCTTGACATGCCTCGACGACATCTCCACCGCTCCCATTGTCCCCATTAACGCTATTCCAGAGATCATCATCGCCACCATCACCTCAATCAGACTAAACCCGTCGTCGTGTGAACGCCGGTTCATAGAATTGACACCCGACCGGTTAGGCCCACCGTCAGCATCTGGACCTGACCTTCTTTGCTGCGGAGTTGAATGGTGGTCGCCGTTGCGGAACGACCACTGGGATGGAAGATGATCTCCGGTCCTGCACTTGGTTCCTCGATGACAATCCCTTTGCCCCCATAACGGTAAACATGGTGTGTCGTTGCCCCATTAACGAACTGCGCCACAAGGGCCTGCTGCTCAAAGTCAAAAACGACGCGAACCCGGTCTCGATAGGTCATCGCCAGCTGTCTCGCGAGACGGAGTTCTGAGGCGATCTCCTCTGTGGCGCAGTGAGCCTGCGTGCGCGAGTTGAACGCCAAAAAGTTGGGAACAGCCGTAGTCGCGACGATCCCCGTGATTGCCACGACCATCATCAGTTCCATCAACGTCCTGCCTTCCTGCTTCATATACCCCCGCTGGGCCTCTCTTATGGCTTCATTGAATCCGAATGACATGGTCACTCCTCAAGAGTCGTGCCGTTTTCAAATGTGATTTCTGCAAATCAGTGTGTCCTCGAAAACGAATCGACGTGTGGAGCAAAGCCCTTGAATCAACGAGGCAAAAATGACTGGGGAGTGGGAGTTGCGCGAGAATGGGTTCCCCGCGGAGAAAGAAACGCAGCGGCGAACAGGCTGTGCCTCCGAAGATACGATCCGCTTAAGAAAAGATACAGTGAGTAGGGAAGGAGACTTGGAATACCGGTGGAAGAACCCGTTACCCGGCTAGCAGCCCTTGGTACCAATCGAGGATGGATTGTCCGAAGAACAACGCCACCAATGCTCCACAGACGAGAAACGGCCCGAAGGGAATATGGTCTTCCCGCTTGATCACCCTCGCAGCAATGAGAGTGATCCCGACAAGCGAACCTAAGAATGATCCCACCATGATGGTCATCACCGCAGGCTTCCAGCCGAGAAAGGCGCCGATCATCGCGAGCAATTTAATATCACCTCCGCCCATCCCCTCTTTCCCAAAGAGGTAGGGGCTCGCCCATGCAAGGAGCCACAAGATTCCGCCACCAACAAGAAGTCCAATCAGACCATTAGTCAAGCCAAGCGGTAGGATGGTCGCGGCGCTGATGAGCCCCACAGCAATTCCAGGGAACGTAATGACGTTGGGGATAATCTTGTGGGAAAGATCCGTCCCGGCCACGACGAGCAGCGCCGAGTAGAGCAGCCCGTACGCGGCTGCAGGCCACCCAGGCCCAAAGAACCACAGTAGCCCGACGTAGCCAAGCACATTAAGCGCTTCCACCACCGGATAGCGCAAGGGGATGCGTACTGCACAATGCCGGCAGCGGCCGGAGAGAATGAGATAGCTCACGATCGGGATGTTGTCGTACCAGGCAATCGGATGAGCACAGGCCGGACAGTGGGAGCCAGGCCACGCTATCGATTCATGCCGTGGCAGCCGGTAAATACAGACGTTGAGAAAGCTGCCAATGAGCGCGCCAAAGAGACCGACAATCAGATACAGTGAAATCATAACCTGGCTCATGCATGTGAGCGGGAACAGACCACTTCATTCATTCCGTAGTTCCATAATAGTTTGTTTCCTTACTCAGTAACCCTACTAGGGCCGAAGTGCCTCCATTTACATTCTTTGGCAATGATTCCTATAATTTACTTAATTGTTCTGCGGTTCTTGTAACCGTCGGTTAGTCACGATTGACTGCCAGTATACCTGAATCGACCGTTTATCAAAGGAGAACTGATCATCATGGCCAAAGCAGTTGGGAAGTCACGAGTTCGCAGGTCTCTTGCGGATCTTGAACCTCCTCCACGCACGAAGCGACCGGAGTCTTTGACCTCGCGCGAGCAGGAGATTCTGGAATTGATTTGGGCTGGCTTCAAGAACAAGGAAATCGGCCAGAGGCTGAAGATTAGCGTGAAGACCGTCGAGGCCCACCGCGCCAACATGATGAAGAAGATGCGCGTGTCGAATACCGCCCAATTGCTGAAGTCGGCCATTCAGGGGGGCATGCTCAAGATCCGCTAGAACCAGCCTTCTGTCCGCCAGCGAGACCTCGCTGGCGGACCGCCTCGAACAACACCACCGCAGCAGAAGCCGACACATTTAGCGATTGGACGTGGCCCTTCATAGGAATGTGAATGCGTTCATCGCAATGCTGGAGCACCCCCGGTCGAATACCCATTCCCTCTCCCCCAAAGACCAACCCGACCGGTCCACGTAGATCGACATCCGTGAAGAGCTTGGTCGCCGACGGTTCCACCCCGTAGATCCATACCCCCGCTGTTTTCAATGATTCGAGCAACCGACTCGTATTCGTCACCCTCGCCACGGGAATATGGTCGATCGCTCCGGCAGAGGCCTTCGCAACCACGGAGGTCAGCCCGGCCGCTCTTCGTTCTGGAATAAATACCCCGTGGACCCCGGCTCCCTCGGCAGTCCGGAGGACCGCGCCGAGATTGTGCGGATCTTCCACCCCGTCGAGAATGACCAACAGCGGCGGTTCGCCGCGGAGACAAGCCCGCTCAAGAATCGCTTCTGTACTGCTGTAGGCCTTAGCAGCGACAAACGCGATGACGCCTTGATGTTTACCGCTCGGCACCAGCCGGTCGAAAGCAGCCGGCGGTTCGATATGAACCGGAATGCGCTTGGCCTTGGCCTGCTGAACGATCTCGGCAAATTGGCGATCGGTTCGTTGGACCAGAAGACGTTGAAGGGGGCGAGCGCCGGCGCGCAATGCCTCTCGAATGGCGTGCAGCCCGTAGAGCAGCTCCGCTTGATCAGCGTTTCCAGCGGCTGGTGCCATCTGGCTTGTCCTCGATCGTGACGCCCTCGGAGGCGAGTTCCACTCTGATGGCATCAGCCACCTTGAAATCTCTTCGTTTTTTGGCTTCGGCTCGTTCGGCGATCTTTGCTTTAATCTGCTCATCAGACATATGATTGCTCGGCGTGAGTTGACCGGCCATGGCGGTAATCTGTTCACCTTTGAGAGGTACCGCTTTGTCGCCAAATTGCCATTTATCTAACTGAAACAATTCCAGCACGGTGCCCACGGACCGGAATGCTTGGCGGGCTCTCTGTCTGGCGTGAGTCGAAAGTCCTTGCTGAAGAAGCTTGTTCACCTGTCCCCGAAGTTTTTGAAGCTGGGCAACTGCAGCAGGAGTATTCAGATCGTTATCCATAGCCTGCTGAAACATCGCCCTAGTTTGTTCGACCGCCTCTTCCAATGACGGATCGGCCGAGCTTCGGCCATCAGGTTCCGCCAAACGGTTGAACAGATCATAAAACCCGTCCAACGCCTGTTTCGATTCGTTCAGCCCCTGGTCTGAAAAAAAAATCTCCCGAATCGTGAAGAAGTTCCCCAGAGACTTGGACATTTTCTCCTGGTTGATCTGCACAAAACCGTTGTGAATCCAGTAGCGGGCGAATTCTTTTCCCGTCGCACCACAGGACTGCGCAATTTCGTTTTCGTGATGTGGGAAAATGAGGTCCATCCCGCCTCCGTGAATGTCGAACGTCTCGCCGAGATGTTTGATCGACATGGCGGAACATTCGATATGCCAGCCCGGCCTTCCGGGACCCCATGGACTTTCCCATGAAGGTTCACCAGGCTTGCTGCTCTTCCAGAGAGCAAAGTCCATCGGATGCCGCTTCCGTTCATCGACTTCGACACGCGCCCCCGCCTGAAGATCTTCGAGTTTGCGCTTGGAGAGACGTCCATAGTCGGGATAGCGCTCGACTTGAAAGTACACGTCGCCGTCGACTTGATAGGCCATCCCTTTATTCATCAATTTGTCGATGAGTGCGATGATGTCGGCCATGGAATCCGTTGCTTTCGGTTCTCTCCAAGCCGGGCGAACACTCAACTTGCCCATATCTTCATAGTAGGCGTCAATGTACTTCGTCGTGATCGCCTCACAGGAGACACCTTCCTCATTAGCCCGCTTGATGATCTTGTCATCCACATCGGTGAAGTTCTTCACGAACTCGACGGTGTAGCCGGCATATTCCAGATACCGGCGAATCACATCGAACACCAGCGCGCTTCTCGCATGGCCGATATGACAATAGTCATAGACCGTCACACCGCATACATACATCCGCACGGTCTTCGGTACGAGCGGTTCAAACGGTTCCTTCTTTCCAGTGAGCGTATTGTAGATCTTGAGCATGAGACCGACCTTATTGGGAAGTGGGGCGGCGCTTCGGCCAATGGGACCATACAAAGAGCGCCAAAGTCGCCGCGAGTACCAGACCGATCATAATATCAAACCGGTGGAAATAGACCCGTAGCTCTTCCCAGCGCTCGCCCATCTTGACCCCGACATAAGCGAGGAGATAGCACCACGGCAAGGCCCCGAGAAAGGTAAAGAGCACGAAGCGCGGGAAATGCATCTGGGCGATGCCCGCCGGCAAGGAGATGAAGGTCCGCACGACGGGGAGCATGCGGCTGAAGAATACTGCCGCTTCGCCGTATTTCTGAAACCAGCGATCGGCAATGTCGAGATCGCGGTGCGACACCAGAAAGTAGGGTCCATAACGCTCAACGAAGGGACGGCCGCCCCAGATGCCCATATAATAGGCTACGATGGAACCGATCACATTGCCCACGGCGCCGGCCAACGTCACCCCAAGCATCGTGAATTCTCCCGTGCTCACCAAGTAGCCGGAGAACGGCATG
>JACPZN010000214.1 GCA_016195505.1 Nitrospirota bacterium
CATGGCGAATAACACAGTGGCGACGATGCCGACGGTCTTATACTGGCGATTCAGATAGGCGCTCGCGCCTTCCTGGATGGCCTTGGAAATTTCCTGCATTTTCGGGTTGCCGGCGTCGAGTTTGAACACCCACATGGCCAGGTACAGGCCGTAGGCAATGCCGGTCACTGCCGCAATCAAGGCAAAGGTGACAATCGCTGAGTCGCTCACGAGATATCCTCCTAGTGATTAAACAAAGTTCTTATGTCACACGGCTCCCCGTGGCTTCAACCCAACCAAAGTACGTGAGGCGAGTGGGGAAACCGTGGAGTGGCGCAGGTTCAGCTAGAGGCTAACCAGATGAAAAGTTGGGCCATTCTATACAGATGAGATGGGAGGATCAAGATGAAATGCGGGCACGTTGGACAAAATCTGTGGCTCACCCCTTGTGCCTCCTCAAAGCTAATGGTCTGATAACGGTCGATGAATTGAGGCAGGGATTATTGCGCGCGGCCTTCTTTGCAGACCGAGCGCAGACTTGGTATAGTGCGCGGCGATTGAGAGATTCTGGATGGGATTTGAGCCAAACTACATCATCATCGACGGGCAGACCTTCAGCAAAGCGAAGCTGGCGCTGGACAATCACGTCTACAAGAATTGCCAGATCGACGACTGCGATCTCTACTACAGCGGCGGGCAGTACGAACTCCTCGACA
Organism: Nitrospirota bacterium; assembly: GCA_016195505.1. Lineage (GTDB taxonomy): Bacteria > Nitrospirota > Nitrospiria > Nitrospirales > Nitrospiraceae > Nitrospira_D. Next base: position 696 of record JACPZN010000214.1, read on the forward strand.
CGCACATCACCAATTCTCGCCTCATCCTTAACCATCCAGCCAAGGGCATCTACAACGCTCTTCAGATCTTCAAGATGAAATCTCCCGGGTCACGAATTATTTTTGAGTGACCCGCTGGCCAGAGGCACGAGTCTAGGGGGTATATTCCGCGTCAAGAGGGGTTGGCCCGTCTAGCCACTCGCCCCTTGCTTCTCGCCTACTTCATGACGGGTATATTCTCCGACCGCTTGACGATTTCGATTGGTTGAAAGACGGGGTCCTGCGAGCCTTTAGAAGATTCGGCTTCGACTCGCTGGAGAAACGGCGCGGGGCCTGCGATGGCTCCATAGTTGAGGGTGACATCAACATCGAACGTTCTGGTGTCTTTCGGCGTGGGAAACGTGAAGGTTTCGACTCGCGTTTCTTCCGGTTTCAAGACCGTGTCTTCAAGGACCTTCGCCGCTTCGAAATCAAAGATGGTCTTTTGACCCTTGGTATCAGCATAGGTCCGGCCATAGACTCTACTGTCCGTAAAGACGGTCCTGAGGTTCTTTCCTTTCACACTAAGGTCCAAGGTCACCATCGCCCAGGCCGGGTGGGTTGTGGGCAGATTGTGCGGCACAAGGCTTTGGACCTTCACGGTGACGGTGGTCTTTTCGCCGTCGATCTTCGTTTGGACATCCAACTTCGCCGCTTCCTGGCGCAGCTTGCCGATACGGCCGGGGAACGTGTGGTTGGCGACTTTTCGCTTCTTCTCCCCGTTCGCCGACTCCCCGACTTGTTCGGGCATGTGGCAACTCTGGCATTCTTTACCGGACTTCACGGCCTGGCTCTGATCCCAGTTGCCGAGCAAATCATTGGCTTTGCCGAGATTCGTCGCGGAGGGCACCGACTGGTGGCAGTTCAGGCAGAGATCGGATTTTTGGAACAGGCCTAATTCCATCGACTGGTGCGCGAGGTTCTGGACGAAATCTTTGTACGGTCCATAAAGCGTCTTGCTGCCGAGCTCATATTTCGGCTCCGGCGGATGCTTGGCACGATCCACCTGTTTGATCAAATGGCATTGCGCGCAAGCCACGCCGTCCAGGGACGGGTCGCCTGACTTCGCTTGATCGACAAACAACTGCGCTTGATTGGAAAACTCACGCACGTGTGGCGCATGGCAACGGAAACAGAGAGCCTTGTCTTTGCCGGCCGGCGAATTCAGATAGGCATCGAGAGACGCGCGGAATGCCGGGGAATGAATAGACTTCGACAGCGGCGAGGTTTCCCATTCTTCATAGACCCGTTCGTGGCAGCGTTTGCATTTATTGGAATGGGGAAAGGCTTTCTCGATCAGCGATTGCGCCTTGGCATCCTGCGCCAGTGTAGGAGGGCTCCCGCCGCTAAGGATTAAAACCCCGCAAGTCAACGTTGTTGCAACAAGCCTTACCATCGACATGTACTTGGACTGCCCCAAGATACCCGTTCCTTTCTTATAACGATTTGACGCGATAGGTCAGGATGCGCGGCTGGGTATACTCGTCGATAATCTTTTTTGCCTCACCCCGAGCTCTCTCGCTGCCCAGCGAGGAGAGATACCTTTCCCTCAAGGCAGGTTCGGGAGTTGGAATGAGTGCATAGGTGAGGACCGCTTCCACGGTCGCTGCGGTCGTCCCGGCCGGCACCGTCTGAGCAAATGGGACCTTCCTGGTGTTGCCACCTTTGATGAATGGGTCGGGAATCGGACCACGCAGAATCTTGTCATACGGCAAGCCGAAGTGCTTCGTTTCTTCGGCGAGGACTGCGCCCTTTGCATCCTTCATCGTGACGGTCAGAAAAAATTGTTTCAACACCGGATCGCCGTCAGGAAAGCTGTGCGGGAGGCTCCCGATCTTCACGAGGGCGGTCCCCTCCAGGATGGCGCCGGTCTTCGCCACCTCGATATCGATGCGCGGCATCCACTCAGCCTGGAGATTGCGGTTCTTCAACAGAGTGCCGGAGACTACCACACCACGAAACCAATGGCGGCCGATGGCTCTGGTCATGGCCCCACGCCTCGATGTGGAACTACCGGTCGAGGGCTCCATGTGGCAATCCTGGCAAATCGTGCCTTGGAGAATCTCTCCCGGCAGATCCTTCTGCGTCACATCTTTCACTTTATCAAAGTGACACGAGGCACAGAAAGTCGCCCCGCGGAACAGGTCCGACTGTGCAGCCGAATGGACCAGGTTCTCTTCCGGATCAGCGTAGGGCCCATAGAGCACGGTTCCCGGTTGCACCTTGAAGGTCGGCGGCGGAGCCTTGGCTTTCTCCACCGCATTGATCAAATGACAGGACGCACAGCCGATTCCTTCGACCTGGGGCTTGCCGGCCAAGATTTGCGCCACAATCTTCTCCGCATGCTGCGGGAAGATCGTCGTCGCGGGCACATGGCACGAAAGGCATCGGCGTCGCTCATCCGGCGACGGATCCGTCTGGATCCAGACACCCAACACGGTTCGAAACACCGGCGATTCTAGCGAGGTGCCATGTAGGAGGGCCGCATCGACCCGGCCAAACGTTTTCAAGTCCGGCGTCTGTTCCCTGACACCCTTCCACTCTTCATAGTGGCGGTCATGGCATTGTTTGCAATCTTCCGACCGGATGAACACCGTTTCAATTTCGGCCACCCAGTCGACCGGCGCCTGGCCGCCCGACTTTTGCGCGATCGCTCGCTCGTGATAGAGCGCGGTGATGCCCACGATCATGAGCACCATCCCAATCGCCCCAACGGTTTGTACCTTCGTCATGCCCGTGCCGACCCTCGTTAATCCCGCTTGCAGCCGACAAAATGGAAATTGACGCCCCACCCGACCGGATCGCCGGGATCAGCCGGCTCGTAGGTGCCCACGGTAAAATTGCATTCCTTGACGGACCGCTTGATCGCGTTCCCGAAGTCGATCATGGTCCTGATCTCGGTCTTGTCGATTTCTTTAATGACCGATCGGACTTTGATCCCCGCATAATCCGCCCGTGAATTACCGATCACTTCAAACACTGCGACGCCTTGAGGTTGCTGCAGCTTCAGTTCTTTTTGGATGTCTTCATCCACCGCCCCAACGACAATGCCAAACTCCTCCCCCAGTCGCGATGCCTCCTCCTCCGTCATCGCACTGGGCTCGGTCGCAGCCTGCGCGACTCTCATGTCAGTGAAAAACAGACTGCTCAACAGAAAAAAAGCCCATCCGCAGAGGAGGGCTTTGCAAGTGCGCGATTGAGATCGAATGGACTTCCCCCTTCACGATCCGGTCATTCGACGAGTGGGACAGATGCAGGCCACGCTTCATCACACCAGGAAATCTAGAGTTTGGCAACAGGATCAATGACCAGCTGAAACCACGGGGCCACGGCCTTCTGTCCGTTGCGTTCTTTGTTCTCGCCGTTCCAGACGGCAAACGACACGGTTTGGATCCGTCCGGGGATGAGCTTCGCTTCGTTCTCTTGCTCTTCGCTTGCCAGGGGACGCCGCATCAGGACATGCCAAAGGCCGTCCTTCCACAACGCCTTCCCCTGCACACGGCCCTGCTTTTCTTTCGTCGTCAACGTGCTGAATCCGCCGCCGATCAAATCTTCGACCGATGAGATCCGGCGCGGGATGACCTCAAACGTCCGCACACCGCCCTCCTTCTTCTCGGACGTTCGGGCCGTTCGCCGATCGATGTCGCTTTGCCAATCCGCTTTCCAATGCCAGATATTGATGTAGTGATCGAGTTGCCCCATGCAGAAAAAGGCCGGCGCATCGCCAAGGGGAAGGCCGACCGCCACCCCGTCGCGGAACGTGCCCGGTGTTAGCCGATCGTTCTTGGTGTTGTCTTGCCACTCGAGGAGGAACGCGATGTCGGTCCCGTTGTGCACCGACCGCACCACCAAGGCTCGTGCGGTCGGCTCCGGCCAAACCGGCCTGGTAATGACCTGCCCGCTCAATGGAATCGTCATCGGCGAGACCTTGCTCCAAGCCGCATCGTCGGGAGCGTTCGGCAGATTGCCCTCTACTAATTGAGATCGGATGATCATCCCTTCAGAACTGACGAGGGGAATCCCAGCTGCACCGAGGATGCTGGCCACGATGAGACGCAGATATACAGATGTCCTTGCGAATCCAGCGCCAACCCAACCGGCGAGTTCACCACCGCCTCGATCCCGAGGAGGCCATCGCCATGTTTGAGCGTCCCGGCAGATTCCTTGGCAACGAACCGCGCCGCGCCGCAGCCACCCATATTCTTGTCTTCGTATCCGCTGTCACCGTTGCCCGCCACTGTCGTAATGACACCCGTCACGACATTTACTTTGCGAATTCGGTGATTCATCGTATCGGAGATGTAGAGGTGGTCTTCGCAATCGAAGACCACGGCCTCCGGCGCATGCAACATCGCTCTGATGGCCGGCTTGTCATCACCGTCGTATCCGTACCGACAGACGCCTGCGACGGTCGATATCAGTCCGGTGCGCGAATCGATCTTTCGCACACGGTTGCTACCCTTATCGACGATATACACGTCGCCCTTGCTGCTGACCGCAATCCCGACGAGGTCATAGAGGCGCGCCTCCATCGCAGGCTTTCCATCGTCCAGATACATCGACATATCCAGCCCGTCTGAACAGACCGGCATGAGCCATCCGTGATCGTCGCTGAAATCGATTCCAATCGCATCGCCTGAGAGGACCACGAGATTACGGGCGACCAAGGGCTGTTCGCGCGCATCATCCTCAGCAGTCCATGTGCCGGCGATCGTCCTTTGCGAATCCGATTGCTCCCCGAATCGCAGATATATAAGTTGTTCAGGGAATCAAACGCCACGTCCAGCGGCAGGTACAGCCCGGCTTCACTACAGGGGCCTTCATCACCGCTGTAGCAGGTTTCCCCGATTCCGGCGAAGTTGTGGAGCGTACCCTCTTGGAGATTGATACGCCGGATCCGGTCCGAGCCGGATTCGGCAAAATAGAGCCACTTCTCTTCCTTGTCGAGCGCAACGTGATGCGGGAGCGGAATCCCTGCTTTTACCGCTCGCTTGCCATCACCCGTACTGCGGGCTTTGCCGTTCCCCGCAAATGTTTCGATGTAGCCAGCGGCCAGCCCCAGTTCCGTATCCATAGACGTAGCTTCCGTCTCCCCGCTCATACCGAGTATTTCGCTTAGGCGCGCGTGGCCGGCTGCACAGTAGCAGCAGACTGATCCACCGTAACGGCCTGGGCCGGTGCCGCAGTAACGGCCTGGGGCGTCGTCGTCATCTGCTGTTGTGCCGCCGCTTTGGCTTCGGCCTCGATCGCGTCCGCTTCATGCACGGACTTCTTGAATCCCTTAATCGCCTTGCCCAATCCCTCGCCCAACTGCGGCAACTTCCCCGCGCCGAAAATAATCAACACGATGACCAGGATCAGAATCAGCTCTGTAAACCCAAGACTCCCAAACATAATACGCTCCTTCGTAAAGGGTGAATCAGGCCCCGGAACTGTCCTTCGATTTTTTCGCAAACCGTTCTTTCAAACGCTTGCGGGCCTCCTCGGCCTGCTCAAACATTTTGCACTTGTCATAGACGCTGATGAGGTTATAGTACGCCAGGGGTTCATCCGGACTGTGCTCGACGGCGCTCTCCATGACCCTGATCGCCAAGTCTGTTTTCTTGTGATTG
>JACPZN010000066.1 GCA_016195505.1 Nitrospirota bacterium
CCCAACATGATCCTCCTCAACCTGCTCCTTGGTACCCTTGTCGCGGGGGTCGGATTCTGGCTTCTCTTGGGAACTCTCTCGCAGGTCGTCGTGGTCGGATGGGCTCTTGCCGTGGGAGGATTTCTGTGGTGGAAGGCGCGGTCAATGACAGAAGTGTGGGCGTGGTCTACCTTATTGCTCGGTCTGGAAAGCTTTGCCTGGCCGCTAACGTTGATGATTCAGCTGAAGGGCTCATCCGAAACTCCCTCTGAAAACGAGATGGGAACAATTCTCTCGGCCGTTGTGCTCGGCCTGTTCTCATCCGTGTTTTGGATTTCTTTTTCCTACGGCCTCTTCAAACGGGCTTGGAGAGGTACCCCAGATCAACCGAACGACGTCTCTCGCGTGCCGCTTGCATGTCCGTCAGTGAAGCGGAAGGAATCTCGCTAGCCTTACCCCATCTCGACGGGGTCCATATCGACGGTGAACTTGATCTGCTCCTTCCCGTACTCACGTTCCATTTTTTCGACCGACTCGCGTATTCCACGACAGAGGAGAGTACGATCAGCTCCCTTTACAAGAATCTGATGACGGTGGTGGCCTTTAGGTCGTCTCCCCATGGCCGTCACGGGGCCCAGGATCGTGACAGGTCCCTGTTTGCTGACGGACTCCTCAAGACTTTTTCTCCACTGCTTCGCGGCTGTTTCAACCTCCCGTCCTTCCTTGCCGGATACCGAGAGATTAGCCAGGCGACAGACTGGTGGATAACTCAGCAGCCGACGCGCTACCAATTCCTCGTCATAGAATCGGTTCGGCTCACCTGATAGCACGGCTTGGACGGCGTGATGTGTGGGGAGCCGAGTTTGCAAGATCACCCGACCTCCTGCTGACGCAGGCCGTGCGAAACTCACGGCATCGACGAGCACGTGGTAAGTCCGCTCGGCCGCGCGAAAGTCTGGAACATGCAAGCCGGAATCCGCGTGGAGGATGCCGACCAATCCCTTTTGCGGAAGTGGTTCCCGCTGAAACAACGCTTGCGTTCCGATCAGAATGTCCCACGTCCCCGATCTGACGTCTTTCCACGCAGAGCGGGCGGAGGCCGTCCGGCGAAGCGTGTCGCCATCAAGCCGCGCAATCTTGGCTTGGGGAAACAAGCGCCGGGCTTCGGCTTCTACTCGTTCGGTCCCCTCTCCGACAGGACTGAGACGAGAGGCCTGGCACATCGGACAGGAGTCCGGCACTACAGCCGCCATGCCACAATACCGGCAAATCAGCCTGCCCGCTTCCCGATAGTACGCGAGCGCCACCGCACACGAGGAACAGCGTGGGATCCAGCCGCAGTCCGGACAGATTAGCGTCCCTGCGTAACCCTTCCGATTTAAAAAGAGAAGCACCCCGGCTTTGTTCTCCACTGCCTCACGCATTGCCATCACGAGCCTCTGGCTGAACAGTGTCCCTCCCGGCTCATCGCGGAGATCGACGAGTTCGATCTTCGGTTGACGAGCGGCCTCCGGTTGAACGGTGTACGCTTGGGCGCCGGCATGTGCCCTCGATTCAAGCGATGGATGAGCGGACGCAAGCACGACGAGCGCATGCTCACCTTCGGCTCTCATGTAGGCCACATCTCGGGCATGGTAACGAGGTTCCTGAGGTTCTTTGAGGGCGGGATCTTCTTCTCCCTCCACCCAGATCAGTCCGATCGATCGAAGGGGTGCAAAGATCGCCGAGCGTGTCCCGATGACAACCGATGGCGTCCTTCTCTGGGCTTCCTCCCATCGATCAGACCCTGAGAATGTGTGAAAGGAGGTGATCGGGAGCTTTGTGAGGGGCGAAAGTAGTTGCCCCAACCATTCCGCCCTCGCCATCTCGCCAGCAAGGATAATGGTTGACTTGCCTATCGCGTGCGCCTGTTGAATTGCGCTCGCAAGCCGGCTGACTCGGTGCTCCCAAGGAGCGTGCAGGACAATCGTTCTTGCCTGGTTGACTCGAAGGCACTCGGCTACATAAGTGATCCAGAGGGGATCTGGCTCCGGGAGCTTTTCACTGGGCGGGGTTCGATCTTCCTGCCCGTTTCCACCAAACTTCTCTGCAATCAGGTTCACGGTTCGCTTCGGAACTTCCGTTTCATTGCTCTTCGATGGAGTCGCGATTATCCATGACTTCTTTTTGAGGGTTTCGACCGCTTGCCGACTGTTTCGATCCGGAGAATGATGCAGAGTAGCCGACAGGATCCCTCTGGATCGCCGAGCGATCCGATCGAGGACGGGTCGCAGGTGCTCAGGACAATTTCCGGTAGTGAATACTGCGCGGCCCTGATCAGTGACCAGGTATCGCAAGGGTGAGGCTTTTCTGGCTGAAATTGTGCGGAAAACAAGCCGAAGGCACTGGCCCCAAGGGGCAACATACTGTTCTGCAATTTTGCGGGTTAGTTCAAACAGCGCAGAAGAGATCTCGGCATCTCCTCCGCCATTGACTAGGGAACGGATTTCTTTCAGATATGAAGTCTTTATCCCCATCGGGGGGTGATCGCTCAGCGAGATGACCGCACCTTACAGCATCCCGCGTCCAAAGGGGACCAGGACCCGGTGACCTACTTCAAGTGCTTGCGCCAATGCCGCAGGAACAAGATAAGTGAAGGCCTTGGCAATATGACGGGGAACGATCACATCGGCATACAATCGTTTGGCTCGACTCAGAGGAACGATAGGTCCATCCAGAGACATGTGCCATTGTAACAGCGTGAGAAAAGAGAGGACAATGCAACTGATCGATAACGGTTACACTGTAATATTTTTGGTGGGTGAGAAGGATTCAACGTGGGATCCGCGGTCGGCGGCGGCTGGGATTCATGTGAACATGAATCCCCCCCACCTGCGACGGGAAGCTATTGCGATGGTGTCCCGGAAGCTGGTTGCGGAGGAGGAGTATCTTGCTTGCTCGCATCTGGTGCGGCAGCGCCGCCAGCATCGGGAATGTTCGGGGTACCGGGCCCATCTTTCGCGGGAGCTTGCGAGGCATCGCCCACAGAGAGGGTTCCAGGTCCTGTTGGACCAGTCGTATCTGGGCCAGTGGCAGGAGCAGCTGGCTGGTCATTGCTTCCACGCGCGCTCAGACTGGATGGATCGCTTTCTAGCTTCTGCGCCTGGTTCGGCACGTCAGGTTTTGATGCCTGTGGAGCGGTCTCAGGCGCATACAGTAGTATCTCCACGCGACGATTCTTCGTGCGGCCATCCTCGATCGCATTGGTCGCAGTCGGCCTGGTATCACCATATCCCACCGAACTGAGCCGAGCTGAGTCCAATCCACCCTTCTCCACGAGATATCGGACGACGCCGCTCGCGCGGGCTTTGGACAGCTCCCAATTGCTCGGATACCGTGACTTCAGCGAAGGACCAATTTCCACATTGTCCGTATGGCCTTCTATTCGAATCAGCCTGGTATCGCCGCTGGTGTGCAGATATTCGATCAACTGGTCCAACACTTTGTAGCTTTCAGGCTTGATCGCCGCTTCGCCGGAATCATAGCGAAGCAAGTTGGTCAATTCACCGAGGTTGAGGCGGCTTTGCCCGGAGGCATCCTGAACCTTCAACTTGCTTGCTACGAGATCAGCCGGCACAACCGGGGTTGCCTGAGATGGTTGGGATGGAGGGGCAGACTCCACGGGCTGAATAACTGGCGCGGAATATCCGACGAGCTTGAACCGATCCCCTCTCATCACGCGAGTGTTGGCTTTCGTGACTTTTGCTGAGGCCGTATGATCTTCCATCGACAAGACCTTCAACTGCCCGATCTTCCGCGTAGGAAGTCCTGCGCTATGACGGTAGATATCCATGAGGTCGCCAACCTTGAGCCCATCCTCTCGCCCTCGATCCATGTACACCACATTGGCCTGTGAGACCAAGGTCATCGGCCGGTCAGCCTGGAGTTCGACGATCATGCCGCTCAAATCGGCAACATCTGACATCTGGCTGACGTTCTCGCTCGGCGGCGGAGCGACATACCGCATCACGGGGTCTCCGGGAGAGATCGCGCCGTAGATTACGATCGTCTCGACTGTCGTCAGGGCATGATCGACATCCGTCACCTTCACGATAGCTAAGCGGATCATGGCAAAGCCGAGATACTCACTTGTCACAGGATGGAACACTTTGCGGACACGCCTGTAGACGGTAAAGAGATCTCCGACAGCCACCTCGGTTGGGTTATCGAGCCTGAGGTAGAGCACATCCCGCTTCCCCAGGAGCATTCGGTTGCCAGATGATTGGTTATCTCCGGTGATCAGATTCACGATCCCGTCACGCGGGGTTACTTTCTGGATGGCACCGCTGGCAAAGGTAAGCGCTGCCTCACCAGAACGAACCGAAATGCCGTCCAGGGCTTGTCCCAATGCCCCCTGAGGTGAAACACCGACGACTAACGACAGAGCAAGGATGAGTGGTGTCAGATTTTTCATAGATAGATTCCTTTTTGAGGCAAGTGCTGCTTGGCAAACCATAGCAAATCATGCTGTATTGTCAAGAATTTGAGCTTTATCGTGACGGGTTTGACGAAGATTTTCACTAGGTGCTATGGTGACGCTCAACCATGCGTCGCCCCTTGTTTGTTTTTAAGAAGGGTCGGTTAGCCATGAAAGGTAATGACGAGACGGCTCCCGCCAGATCAGCGGCTTCCAGCAAGAAAGACCGGATCGAGACCCAAATTCATCGACGGAGAAAGGCCAAGGCGGCTTCCCCCTTGGAGCCAGAGTGGGATATTTCCCAGCCCAACCTACCTAACCAGCTACGCATGTCTCCATTCCCGCAGGGTTCCCAGGGCTTGCTCAAACATCCAAGAGAGGCCTTGGATCGGTCGATTCCGGAGGAGTCCGTAGCCAAGTCAAAGAAATAGCCCTATCGAGTCGATCTCCATCTTCTTCAAGATCAATAAGGAAATTTGAGTCCTTTTTTATATCAGCGTGGCTGCCTTACCTAGGGCTTTCGGGTCTGTTCTAATTAGGTCCTTTGTTCGCTTGCTATCCCTAAGACCCCAGCACTAAGATCTCGAATCTTCTTTCCAGGTCAATGCTTTGTGAGAAGAAGACGATGAATGGCCTAGACCTCCTTCTTGAATACTTAACCAAGTTCTTTCCGATCCTTCTCTTTATCTTCGTCGCTCTTGCATTCGGAGCCTTAACGTTGGTGATCAGCTATTTTGTGCAGCCTCGGTATCCAGAGCCGGAAAAACTTTCGGCCTACGAGTGCGGTTCTGAGCCGTTCTCCGACGCCCGCATGCCATTCCCAGTTCGGTATTACATCTTTGCGATGTTGTTCGTGATTTTTGATATC
>JACPZN010000168.1 GCA_016195505.1 Nitrospirota bacterium
CTCTCAGAACTTCAAGTTGAGCCAAGGCAAAGTGAGTATGTTGAAGCCGCAAAGTTATGTGCGCGAAATCATGAAGCTCGCAAATATCCCGAAGCTCATCCCCGTATATGACAACGAGGAGGATGCGTTGGTAGGGAGTCAACAACCAGCCTAGGAATCACCGATGCCTCTCGCGTCACCGTCCGGAGTTCCTCATGGTAACGCCACACAGACGGCTCCACAAACCGTGCTTGTCGTGGACGATGATCCTATTGCACGTATCAGCCTAACGGCCCGGCTCAAGCGGCTCGGCTATCGAGTCATCGAAGCCGGTGACGGCAAAGTGGGGCTTGCGCTACTTCGCTGCGAGCGGCCTGATCTGACGATTCTCGATTGGATGATGCCGGAACTGGATGGGCCCACCTTGCCCGTGGGGCAGATGATTTTCTCAGTAAAGCCGCCAGCAAGCAAGAAGTCACCGCGCGGGTCAGGGCAGGGATACGAGCGGCCGCACTCGTACGCACGCTCGAACGCGCGCGCGACGAAATTCAGCAGAAGCAGGCAGCACTCGAACGAGAACTCCAATCTGCCGCGCGGTATGTCACCTCGCTCTTGCCGATCCCCGGCACGGTGCTTCCGGGGGTACAAATGGTACATGCGTATCGGCCTTCGCTCGCATTGGGCGGCGACCTCTTCAATGTCGTGCCTTGGAACGATCATCTGTTCGGTCTGTACCTGCTTGACGCGTCTGGCCACGGTGTCTCACCAGCTCTGCGTTCAGCTTCGTTTTCAACATTCCTGCGCGGAGATAGTCTACTGCATCAAGTAGGCTCGAACGATCCCGGCGCAATTTTGACGGAAGCCAATAAGCAGTTCCCCCTCACCGAAGACGGCAACTATTTCACGATCATCTTTGCGCGGCTCGACCTCGGCTCACACACGCTTTCCTATGCTACCGCCGGACATAATGGGGCTTTTCTTCACCGCCGATCCGGTGAGGTATCGTGGCTTACACACCCGAACCTGCCGCTCGGATTTGACCAATCCAACACCTACAAAACCATGGAGATCCCAGTGGCACCAGGCGACCGGCTGTATTTACTCAGCGATGGCCTGTATGAAGTTCCTGCCCCCACCGGTGAACTGTGGGGGCAGACGCGATTAGAAGAAATAGTTCGCGAACTGGGCTGCCGACCGTTAACGGAGGTGATACCCCGAGCCATCGACGAGGCAATTCGATGGCTCGGACACGACCGCTTTCCCGATGATGTGGCCGTAATGGGATTCGAGATTACCGGATAATCCGTCGTCGAACGTTCGCTGGAAGGAGTCGCTCCCATGAGTCACGACACGATTTTCAGCTTCGAAGAGGCGTTGGCCCGCGTCGATCACGACTGGGATACCTTTCAGATGATGGCTGAGTTGTTTGTGGAGCATGGTCCGAAAGACTTAGCAGAAACTCAGGCGGCCTTGGCTGCACAGGACGCAGCTGCCCTGGCTCGATCCGCCCATCGTTTGAAAGGCGCACTCTTGCAGTTTTGTGCGCCTGCTGCCCTTGAATCCGCCAAGCAACTTGAAGAATTGGGAAAGGCCGGCGACCTGAAGTCCGCTGTGGAGGTCTGCGCCAAACTGGAGATGGAACTCCTCCGGCTTTTGGTTGGGCTTCGCTATGTGCTCGATAAAGGATTTACCGTATGACTTCGCAGAATCCCCCTTGCACTGTGCTGGTTATTGATCCCTGTCCGGAGACACAAGCTCGCATTGTCACCTATGTGCAGGGGAGGGGCTTTTCCATCATTGCGGCCTCTGACCCATCCACTGCCCTCACCACCATTGCCTTTGCGGCTCCGGACATCGTGATCACCGATATGTTTCTCCCTGAGGGGGCGGGCCTTGCACTGGCTAAAGAGATCAGAGCTCGCCATGAACTGTGCCCCGTCATCCTTATGGCAAAGGATGCAACGGAGCTTGCGGTCGTGCATGCCTTTCGCGCTGGAGCAGTCGACTATCTGCACAAGCCGGTCGTCGAGGAAGAACTCGCCCATGCGCTACAACGTGCGCGACACCTGCCGGCGGGAGATCTTGCGGGCCTACCCGGTGTCCAGCGATCTGAGCACCGTTTGACCATGGATTCCGATCCTGCCCACCTTCCAAGGGTGATCTCCTGTCTGATTGAGACGACCGCCTCAACGCTTTCCGCAACACAGCGGCTGCGTTTGCGCGGATCTCTTCAAGAACTGCTCTTCAACGCCGTCGAACATGGCAATCTCGAAATATTCTATCAGGAGAAACGGAAGGCTCTGTCAGAGAACAGATATGGACAGTTACTCAGGCAGCGTCTCACCCAAACTCCGCTCAAAGACCGGCAGGTCACGGTGCAGGTCCTCTGCGATAAAGGCAGCAAGAGCCTGGTCTATCGCATCACCGATGAAGGAAAAGGCTTTAAGTGGCGCAGCATGCTCAACCAATCCCAAGAAGTCTGCAATTCTGAAGACGTCAACGGGCGGGGCATTTTTATGGCTCGGTCTTTTTTTCCTAGCCTAGCCTACAATGATCGGGGCAATGAAGTCACCATTACGGTGCCTCTCAACTGACGAATGACGGACGGTCTATCTGGTCTATTTTGTTTGTCT
>JACPZN010000162.1 GCA_016195505.1 Nitrospirota bacterium
ATTCAGCGCTTCGATCCAGCCCACTACTTTCCAATTGGAATAGGTCTCGACCTTGAGTGACTGGCCGAGCAGCTGGAAAAATCCCACAGGGAGTTCAAACCGAGAGCACAGGTCTGGATAGTCGGCCTGCAGTTCTCGACAGAGATCCTGCAAGAGCCGCCGCATCGAGAGTCGGAACTCGTCGGTTAAGTGCGCGAGAGGCTGTAACTCCAATACCGACATCGTGGGTGATTCGAAAAAACGATGATTGAGTGGGCGACTGTAACGCAGAGAGGAGAAGGCTGCAAGGAGAGGGCCGCGCGAAAGGGGTATGGCACCGGACGAATAGAGAGGTTACAACCATCACTGTGCGCGGCATGTCGCCTCGCACGTGGGCCTAAAGACTAGGCAACCGCTAGGCGGCCTTCGCGGGCCGTGATAGGACCGGCACACGAGCCTCCGACTTGAGCATCCGGGTCGCACCCGACTGTTGGATCATCCGGTGACGGTTGATGAGGGGATCAACAATATTGCCGCATGCAATGCAGCGCAGGCCGCGCATCCACATCGGCAGATAGCTTTCTTGCAGATCGAGCAAATCGTCCGCAACCATGAGTCCGTGGCATCTGGTGCACTTCATGAGAGTCCTCCTGGTAACAGTTGAGAGCTCACTACGCCATGCCCACATCTACTAACGCTGTACAGAAGCAATGACGATGCCAGACGCCCCCCCTGTGCCCTTGCGGGTTTTTGCGGCGAATCGTAGAGTGGCGACCGCAGATCTTGTCCCTGCGACAAAAAATGTGACCGGATTGGCCCCATGGGACAAAATTGGGGTAGGTAGAATCCTGCATCCCTGGCACCGGATAAACTGGAAAAACCGATGGCACTCAACGCACTGGACATCGCGCAGGTACTTGAAGAAATCTCACCGGTTCTGCGCGGCGGGTGGATTCAAAAGATTCAGCAGCCAACCCCCCACACACTGGTGTTTGACGTACGCGTGCCGGGGCAAACCCACCGACTGCTCATCTCTTGCCAACCGGAAACATCCCGGCTGCACCTCACTAGCCGCACCCTCCTCAATCCGCCGACTCCGCCGGCCTTTTGTCAATTTCTCAGAGCCCACTTCCAAGGAGCTAGGATCGACGACATCAGCCGAGTGCCAAACGACCGCATCGTCGAACTGCATTTCACCGGTAAAGAGGGCACCCGCATGATCGTCTGTGAGCTGACCGGCAAGAAGGCGAATGTCCTGGTCCTCGATGCCGAGAGGCGAGTGCTCCGGGACCTGACACACCAGCGAGATCTTGTCGGACAGGCTTATGCGCCACCAGCGGGGAGAGAAACGGGACTGCGCGAAACGCAACTGGCCCGTTTCACAGGAGCTGCCGGTGGGGAGTTCCCGATTTCGGTAGCCATCGAGGCGCACTACCAGGACCAGGAAGCCACGCTTGCCATCGACCGCGCGAAAGACGCACGGCTGCGTGTTCTCAAGAAAACGCTCAAAAAAGAACAGCGGCGGATCGAGGCCTGGCGAGATGACTTGGCGAAAGCGGTCAAGTACCGAGACTACGCCCGCTATGGAGAATTGATCAAAGCCAATTTGGGCTCGATCAAGAAGGGGTCCGATCACATCGCGATCCTCGATTATTTCGATGACAGACTGCCCGAAGTCACCATCCCGCTCGACACGACGAAATCTGCTCAAGGCAATATGGACGACTATTTCCGAAAACATCGAAAATATCTTGCCGCCGAACGAGAGCTAAAACCTCGCATCGAGCGCGCAGAGCATGACTTGATCATACTCCGCCAAGAACTCAAGGCGATTGAGGAAGGAACGTGGACGCCGCCGACCACAGGACCCTCGGCTCCCAAAACGAACGCAATGGTACAAGCGGCCACGGGCAAGGCTCTGCAGTCCGGTGACCAGCGGCGCGGTCCCTTCCGCCGTTTTACCTCGACGGATGGATTGCCGATCTTCGTAGGGCGTAACGCACGCGAGAACGACGAGCTGACGTTTGGCCTTGCCAAGAGCGACGATCTGTGGCTGCACGCTCGCGGCACGCCGGGCTCTCACGTCGTGGTCCGACTGGAAAAAGGAAACGATCCGCCGCCAGAGACGATACGAGACGCCGCCACGCTGGCCCTGCTCTATAGTGATTTGAAGAAAAGCGGCAAAGGCGACGTGATCTACACGCGACGCAAGTGGGTTAAGAAGGCGAAGGGCCAGGCGCCCGGCGCCGTAATCGTCACCCAGGAGAAATCGCTGCATGTGAACCTGGACAAGAAACGGCTCGATGCGCTCAAGGCCCGATCGACTCACAAATAATCGAGCGCCTTTTCGAAAATTCACTCGCAATACTGCAATGCCAGCTCATAGAGAGAGTCGGCCGGCTCAAAGCACTGGGGGAAGGGTGGGCACCCTCCCCTACTAAAACCCCTTCCTGATCCACTCTCTGGAGGCTTATGCAGAAATGGAGGTTTTTCTCGCCATGAACTCTGTCCAGCACTATGATAATGGAGGGAGAAACCCACGATGGCGGAACAGCAGAATATCCGGCCACCAACCGTTTCGACGACCATCCTAGTCGTCGATGACGAACCGGCGGTCACGAAACTCTGCAAGACGATTCTTCAACAGGCAGGCTTCACGGTGCTCGATGCCGACGGCAGTTCGGAGGCCCTCAAGATCTGCACGCAACACGAAGGACCGATCGATCTGCTCCTCACTGACCTCATCCTACCCCCTCTGGGTTTTCAGTTAGCCTCAAGTTCCAACCAATTTCCCCATGTCCATGGCCACGAATTGGCCATCCGAGCGGCCACGATCCGGAAAGGCCTGCGCGTAATCCTCATGTCGGGGAATCCAGACAAGGAACTTGCCGGTCACGGGATTAAACGCAGGACATTACCATTTCTCGCAAAACCGTTCGAGAAGGACGGTTTGATCAGCCTCGTTCGAGAGGCGCTCGCGAAGCCGGCACCGGCCTTCGACCTTTCAGGCCAAGGCAAAGCGGCGAACGACGTCGACTGGTTCGGTTAAAACGTGCGAGCTGGCAGTTTTTTCAACACTCTGCTAGGCATGTTCCGTCATGAACCATCCGGCGATCGACAGCCGTCGGTGCTGCCCCGCCGTTTGATCCACACGGCACACTCGATGGAATCGGGGCACGGTAAACATGACGAGCGATCCGGGCCGAGGTTCGATGCAGTGCGTCGGCACAAGATCGATACGCTCGGCAGTGTGAGTCGACCTTCTGGCATACAGGATCAGTTCTCCCCCCAGTCAGGCTTCCACTCCTCATGAAAGTACGTCACTAGAGCAATCCGGCGTAGCGGCGCCGGCCGGCCTCCCGTTGGATGGCCCTGATCCGTATCGTCATGGGTCAACAGACAGTCCCCGGCGGAATACGAATAGTAACTAAATCCCAAGTGGCGTCCGATGATGTTCGGGAACGACTCCATGTACTCCTGAATGCAAGGGAGGTGCAGCCGTGAGAGTAGCCGCTGCCCTTGCTCTGGGCCGATTTCTGCTTTGGCTCAGTTGCCGGAGTTCGGAAAATCTTCCCGAACATTCGGCAAATCTAAGAGGCTTCTCCAAACGGCCTGATTCATCCCCTCACGAAAGAATTGTCTCTCTTGAGCGGACCAGAAATTTTCGGCGACCAGCACCGGACTCGTCCGGAAGGAGAATGAGGACAAATCGGCCAGCTTCACCGCCGATGGCATGACACCCATTGGGCCTTTCACACGCTCCTCCCCACCGTGCATGCGGACCGGTCGACTGAGAAGGATTTCTTACCATCCCCGCTGCTGGAATGACAAGATTACGTCCCGCTCCACGAAGCAAGAAGGGGTTGCCATCATCCGATGGCAACCCCTTCTTCAACCACTACTGAGTCGTGGCAATTACCAGCGATCGCGCTT
Source organism: Nitrospirota bacterium (assembly GCA_016195505.1). GTDB lineage: Bacteria > Nitrospirota > Nitrospiria > Nitrospirales > Nitrospiraceae > Nitrospira_D. The sequence continues at coordinate 3,913 of JACPZN010000162.1, forward strand.
TCCACCACCGCCGCTCCGAGCACCACCCCCACCGAACCCACCGCGGCCACCGCCGCCACCGGTGCGTGGCTCTTGAGGACGTGCTTCATTGACCGTCAAAGTCCGGCCGCCCATTTCAGACCCGTTGAGAGCCGTGATGGCTGCTTGTGCCTCGGAGTCCGAGGACATTTCCACAAAGCCAAATCCACGGGATTGGCCGGTGAACTTATCCGTGATAATCCGCGCCGACGCCACGGCGCCATGGGCTGCGAACAAATCACTCAACTGCTGCTCGGTCGCCGAATAGGGCAACCCACCAACATAGATCTTCGAACCCATTGGGGTTCCTCCTTTAAAATGATGACATTGTCTTGAACACGAGGAACGGGGGAAGGAGCGGGCCGAAGACGCGATCGATGCAGCGACTTAGGTCTGACTTCCGACGAAATTCCCGGACAAGGCAACATCGACGTTGTGGGCCTGCACTATTGAACCCCTCCACCGCGAGGCCCGAGCGATGGAATATAGCTACCCTAGCATAGGAGCTGGCTGATTACAACCTTACTCCCCAACTCGAACCAGCAACCCTTGGTCTTTGCAATACGCAAACGTCCGGTAAAACCAGGCCACGACGGCAACGAGCAGCAGTCCATTGAGACCCATAGCCCAGGCCAGATTCGTCAGTGGGGCCTCCCCTACGCTTAAGACCGCCCGCATGCCTTCGAAAACATGGGCGGCCGGATTTGCCCAGGCGACAGGTTTGAGCCAACCGGGCAAGACATCCATCGGATAAAACACGCAGGAGATCGGCTGAAACAGAAACACCATACTCCAAGCCAATACCTCCGCCTCTTGCCCAAACCGCATAATCAGCGATGTAGTAAACACGCCAATTACCCAGCCGGTGACGACGAGGTTGAAGACGAATGGAATCAGCCACAGCCCCATGGTAAAAACATTGTAGGAATAGAACAGCAGGGCGCAGACGGCCATCACGATAGACACACAGGTCACCTTAAAGATGCTCATCGCCATGGTGGCAGCAAGAAACTCGCTGGGCTTCAGCGGGCTCGCAAAGAGATTCATCAAATTACGCGCCCAGAGTTCTTCAAGAAAGGAGATCGTGATGCCTTGCTGCGACCGAAACAGCATGTCCCACAGGATGAGGGCCCCGAGGAAGAACGTGACAACCCCGGGAATCTGACTCTGATATCGGGCGAGGTAGAGCGTGATAAAGCCCCAAATGACGAGATCCAAAAAGGGCCAATAGAAGATCTCCATGATACGAGGCAAACTTCTCCGGTACAGGTACAAGTGCCGGACAATCAGCGCGATGATGCGATGAAGTTTCATAGGCCGTTAATGCTGATGCTCCTCGCTGCATCCAACGCACTCATGGTGACGGCCAAGCAACTCATCAATGAGATGGCGCACCCCATCGAGCATGTGCGCCCCGGCCAGTCTCCCATCGGGCGCCTGCCGCAACCCAAAACCTAAGAGAACGATCGGCACACCCATCATTCCCAGGCCAAATGCAGAACTCGCTCCGTCCGCTCTACCGTGCCACCAGCATAGTCCCGCAACGAGCATGAGCGGTACGACGCCCACTGTCAGGCCGTTCAGCACAACACGCCAACCACAAGTACGGCGAACGAGGCCTACCGTTCCGATGGCCGACCAAAACAACCCCCAGCAGGCGCTCACGCTGAGCCCCCCGACTAGCAGACCCACTCCGAAAGAGATCCATTGTTGATTCATCGTTGCGTTCCAGCTTTCAGTCGCCCGACTCGCGCGCGAGTTTCAGGAAGACCTCTTCCAAATCCTCCTGGCCGAATCGCGTCACAATTTCCTGTGCCGTACCCTCCGCCACAATCTTGCCACGCTGCAGGAAGATGATTCGATCCGACATCTCTTCCATCTCCCCCATATTGTGCGAGGTATAGAGCATGCTCAAACCAGAGGACCGGCGCTCTTCTTTCAACAGCGCTCGAATTTTGTGGGCAATGTCCGGATCGAGGCTGGCGGTCGGTTCGTCAAGAAACAAGATCTTAGGCTCGGTTAAGAACGCCTTGGCCAGCGTGAGCCGCGTCATTTGGCCGGACGAAAGTTTCCGGGTCACTTTGTGGCGAAACTCCTCCATCTCTAATTTTTTGACGATCTCATCCACACGCCGCTGGATCTCGGAGAGGCCGTAGAGCCTCGCAACCACCCAGAGATTTTCCTCAACCGTGAGCGACTGTGGCATCGAGATATAGGTCGAGGAGAAATTGACTTGCTGGAGAATCGCTTCTCGATGGGTCGAGAGATCCAACCCAAACATGTGGATTGATCCGGCGGTGGGAGTGACCAATCCCAGCAACATTTGGATCGTGGTTGTCTTCCCTGCCCCGTTCGGACCGAGCAGCCCGAGAATCTCGCCCGGCTTGATCGCAAAGGTAATGTCGTTGACGGCACTAAAATCGCCGAAGCGCTTGCTCAAATTCAAAACTTGAAGAATCGGGGAGGACATCGTGCGGCAGAATTTTCTGTTAGAAAGACAGAACCTCTTTGATCTTCTCAGGGAGATGGCATGTCTCGCACTTTCTATCGATCACCTTGCCTTGATGCTGGGTTTTTCCGTCATGGCATTGGAAGCAGTCGTTGAGCGCTCTCGCGCGAAGATACGACCCCTCAGGATGGTCGGGATGCCACGGCTTACTGTCGGCCGAGACATGCCCCCGGGGGATGA
>JACPZN010000166.1 GCA_016195505.1 Nitrospirota bacterium
AGTGACGGAGGAAGGGAGAGCGGAACCATGAGAGGTCGAGCTTCGCCACATACATTCCAATCTGAAGTTCATGATGGGGACTCGTGTTCTTGCCATAAAAGTTCAGGGCTGTGCGGCAAATCACCAGTGAGAGCCGGTTTTTCCTTCACTTATCGGCAGGATGTAAGGGAGACTGTAATCAGCCGGTCACGAATGGTTTTGGAGTTGGGGGCAGGTCAGTGAGAAGATACGGCAGCCAGGGAAAGAGAGACTTCGATGCGCGGATGTATTTTGTCGACACTCTTGTACAGATGGGTTTCGATGATCCGATTATCGTTGAGCCCCAGGCCTTCACAGAGCGCATCTTGGGCGATCTTGAGGCCGCCATCCACGTCGCGCCGTAGGGCAGAGGTGAAAAAGAATCGGATGGAGAGTGCGAGCGATCCTGATTGAAGTCGATTGATCAAGGAGGCACGGGCAGGCGATTGGGCCAGCGCAACCCAGATCTGCTGCCCGACCTGCGTTTTGTAGGCGCGCCCGGCGGAAGACAAGAGCCGGCGACCGTTCACCGTCGCATATTGATGGTTGATGCTGGGAGGAATCGGCAAAACGAGCGACAGACGCTCAGCAGACACGATGGAGGTGCCCAGCAATCTCTGGTAGGTAGAATTTTGTTGTGAGTTCTTGTGTTGCGCCGGGACGGCGGTACGATCAAGGCGACCTGAACTGTGGGCGGATGTGAAACTCTCCGTCTTCACAGGCCGGTACGAAGTGACGCGAATGGAAAGTTTAGATAACCGAGAGTTTGTGCGACATCGGCCGGATGGCATGGAGCCAAGCTACAAGAGATTCAGAATCTTCGCCATGTTTTGTTCGTAGCGGTCTTCCGTGCGGGAGATATAGCGGCGCCATTCGCTGGGATTCCAAATTTCCATGCGGTCATAGAGGCCGACCAGAATGACTTCTTGATCTTCATCGACCGGCACCGTCTTTCGCAACCGGCCGGGAATCAGAATGCGCCCGGTCTTGTCGATATCCGAGGTGCCGGCTTCGGAGACCACAAAGTGCATAAAGAGGCGACTCTGATCTTCGTCCAGCGAGGTCTTCGTCCGCTCAAGGACCTTTTCCCACTCCTTAGTGGAATAGATCAGCAGAGACTGTTCCGGCCCCTTCAGAAACATGACGGCTTGGCCGTCCGCTTCGATCTGTTCGCGAATGGGTGAGGGGACAATAAATCGTCCCTTTTCATCGACTTTGCAAAGATACTCGCCAGCGAACATCGACAAGCTCCTAGTTTAGGTGTTCACGGCGGTTCTGGTTCGGTCGCGGATCCACTGTTCCAGATCCGAACGTACGAACCGCCATTCTTTTCCAAGCTTGAAGGCGGGAATCTGCCGACTCCGTAAGTAGCGATAGAGCGTGCGCGGGGTAATTTTCAGGTAGCGGCAGGTTTCCGTCACCGTCATCAATTCGCTCTTCGGGGCTGACCCCATCGCGCCACCTGTTCTCATCGTTGTTGTGTAGAATCATGCGACTCCTAACATTGAGCGTATTCTAGGGATCATCGAGGGAATGTCAAGTGAAAATATATGACAATGCATGTCAGAGGGCGTCAGTGCCTCCTGCTATGTCCCCATCATCTCCGGCCTGGTCCATCATAGCCTCCATGTCGCCGCCCACATCTTCACCCATCTCTTCACCCATTTTTTTCATCAATCGGGCCACACTTTGCGGATCATTTTCATCCAGCCCGCCAAGGTTGCCGGGATCTGTCAATGATTCGAGTCGGGCCTCTTCTGATTTGGGAGCGGCAAATCGAGACAGCAGGCGATCCACCTTTGAGCTACCACAATGTCGACAGCTTATAGGGGCAAGATTGCGAAGGCTCAGCATCAAGATAGAGCTGCGCTTCTTGCAATCATGACACAAGTACTCATAAATCGGCATCGATCAACCTCCGAGCAATTCCAGTGTTTGATCAGTTTGCTGAGCAAGGATGCGATCGGGGACCGTACCTGCATCCATTGTTCGCCCCAATGTCAGTACGATCACGTCGCCGGATCCGGCCTTGCGTAGGGTTTTTGCACATTCATTCACCGTGGTACCCGTGGTGAACACGTCGTCAATCAATAGGATGCGTTTGCCCGCGATCGATCCAGGATGGCGCAGGGAAAATGCCCCGCGGAGATTCTTCAGTCGGCCTCTTCGAGAGAGTGTGGTCTGCGCCGGGGACGGAGCGATCCGGATCAGATTGGTAAAGGAGACAGGGGTGTCGAGATGACGTCCGATGCGATCGGCCAGGAGCAGCGACTGATTGAACTCCCGCTCACGCAGCCGCTGCCGATGCAGAGGCACGGGCATGATTAGGTCCACGGAATCGAGCGGAGGCAGTCGGTCGATCATGAGACGGGCGAGCGGTGAAGCCAACGAAACCTTCCCCTTATACTTGAACAAGCAGATAGCATTTTGGAGCGGAGGCAGGTAGGGATAGAGGGTCCAGGCTCTGGTATAGGAGGGCGGGCGCTCCATACAGGGTTGACAGACATGATCCGGGCTGTAGGCTGTTGCGATCGGGGAGGCAAAGGGGCGGTCGCAACGGGCGCAGCAAGAATGGGTCATAGATGAAATGCTCCCCCAGCAGCTGGCGCAGAAGTAGGGAATCGGGTCATCAGTCAGCGGCAAGCCACAGACCGTACAATCGACCGGTAACAGGAATCGGATCGCCTGGCGCATGAACCCTGGTACAGTTTCAGAAAGAGATCGAGTCATTGACGAATCCTATGAACCATCGAACACTTGTTGGTCTCTTTATGGTGAATGACCCTGTCCTGTCAAGGTTGTCGCCCTCTGAATGGTTGTGTTATACGAATGAGGTTACGTGATGACGGGCCGTGTGACATCTGGTTGGCCGACAGATTCGTGAGTTGCTCCCATGGTGATACTGAAACAGCTTTCAAAAACCTACTCGCGTGGTGAGGCCACCGTAGTCGCGTTGGACAAGGTAAATCTGGAGATACGGCGAGGAGAATTTTGCGCGTTCGTAGGACCGAGCGGTTGCGGTAAGAGTACGCTCTTGAATCTCATCGCGGGTTTGGATCTACCTACGTCAGGAGACATTCTGCTCGATGGGCGGTCCACCCAGAACTTGACCAGCTACGAATGGACGAAGATGAGACGGGAAACGATCGGCATTGTTTTTCAGGCCTTTCATCTGGTCCATGGACTTACGGCAGAGGAGAATATCGGGCTTCCGTTGATGCTGCGTGGTGACGGCGGACGTGATGTGGCTGTGCGGGTCGACGAGGTTTTAGAGATGGTCGGAATGAGCCGTCGGCGACATCATCGGCCAGGCGAGCTGTCCGGCGGTGAGCAGCAGCGTGTGGCGATCGCGCGGGCATTGGCACATCGGCCGCGCCTCTTGCTGGCGGACGAACCCACTGGGAACATCGATTCCCATCAGGGGGCAGACATCTTGGCACTCATCAGGACTTTGGCAAAGACGGGCGAGCAGACCGTGTTGCTGGTCACCCACAGCGTACAGGCCGCACAGACAGCCGACTACACATGGACGATGCAAGACGGCCGACTCGTTGCACGAACTGAGCGGGTGTCCGAACTGGTGGCGTCATGACGGATCTGTCCACGACCATCGCCGGAGTAAAGTTTCCCAGCTGCTTTATGAACGCCGCCGGGGCGCTCTGTGTGACTCGTGACGAACTCGTGGCGCTTGGGAAGTCGTGTGCCGGGGCGATCGTCACCAAGTCGATGACGATCGAGTCGCGCCAGGGTAATCCTGAGCCGCGCTACTATGGATTTCCTGGTGGATCGATTAATTCCATGGGGCTGCCGAATCTTGGCTACAAGGCCTACGCCGAGCTGATACCTGAGTTGAAGACATTCGGGAAACCGGTGATCGCGAGCGTGGCGGGACTCTGCGAAGATGGGCTATGATCCGGACGTATCCGAGCGATTACTCAAGCGGGTTCGTAAAGTGATCACCGTTCCCATGGGAGTGAAGCTGCCGCCCTACTTCGATCCGGCGCACCATGAGGTCATGGGCAACGTGATCGGGCGTTGCAACGTCGATTTTCTCAACATGATCAATTCGGTGGGCAACGGGCTGGTCATTGATCCTGAGCGAGAAACCGTCGTCATCAAACCCAAAGGCGGATTCGGCGGATTGGGTGGCAGGATCATCAAGCCGGTGGCTCTGGCGAATGTCCATGCATTCTACAAACTCTTTCAGGGGAAGATTCCGATCATTGGCACGGGCGGTGTCGTCGAGGGAGTCGATGCGTTCGAGCACTGCTTGTGCGGCGCCTCTGCAGTTCAAATCGGCACGGTGTTGGTGGAGGAAGGGCTGGATGTGTTCGGCCGACTGGAAATGGAGCTGGCCGCGATCTTGAAGCGGAAGGGGTACAACTCGATTGCGGAATGCCGGGGGCAGCTCAAAGAGTTGTGACTCTATTTCGCGCCAAAACTGCGGGGCAATAGTCCCTCTTGCAGCGCTTGACGCAGGAGTTGGGCGACGTTGCGGACGTTGAGCCGGCGCATCAGGTTGAAGCGGTGGACTTCGACCGTGCGGACGCTGATATCCAGCGACAGGGCGATCTCTCGATTGGTATGGCCCATCGCGACCATCCTTAAAATCTCGCGTTGGCGTGGCGTGATGTGCAGTGCCGGTTTGTGGTTGCGTTCGGTCCGTTCAAGCTGAAGTGCGGTATTGCCTCTGCTTCTCGCCATCCTATGCTCCTCTTCCAAGTTACATGTCAGTCTAACAAACGAAGGAAAGTGTGTAAACAGAACTACCAATATGTGCACGGACTCAACGGACCTATTGTGCACATAGGCCCCGTCGGGTAAAAGTCTAAACGGCATGTCCTTCTCTAATGGGTCCGTCTGACCGCTGATGCTATCGTTCATGAAGGTCTTTCTGCTGATTCTTGCCGCGCACGTGACGCAGTGGCCGCTGCGCACGCTGTTGACCGTCATTGGAGTTGCTCTCGGCGTGTCAGCTTCCGTAGCGGTACGGACGGCCAACGTTGATGTGCTGCGCTCGTTCGAGCAGGCGGTACTGACAGTGGCAGGCCCGACAACTTTGGAGATCTCAGGGGGCGAGCTGGGACTTGACGAACGGCTTATTCCCACCGTGAGGAACGTTCGAGGCGTCACATCGGCGTCTCCTGTGATCCTTCAAACGGCCGTCAAGATGAGCGAAGACCAACAGGGGCAGGCCGTCCAAGTGCTCGGGCTGGATCTCCTGGCCGAGATCGATTCACGAGGGTTTCGCCTCAGTCAGCAGCCGGCAGAAAACCAGCTCGAGGCGATGCTCAATCCGGAGACTATACTCTTGGGACGGAAGCTGGCAGCCGAGTGGCATCTGTCGGTAGGCGACCGAGTCGAGCTACAGATTGGGCCGCGGCGGATCATGTGCCGGGTTACAGGAATCCTACAAGAGGCATCCGATCGAACGTCATCCTGGGATCGCCTTGCGGTGATGGATATCGCTGCTGCGCAGATCATATTTGGAATGGTCGGGCGACTGGATCGGATCGATCTCATGACCGATGCGGAGAGGCCAGTCGAAGAAGTGGCGCAAAATGTGCGCGCCGTGGTACCGCCCCATATCACAGTCGAAAGACCGTCGAGCCGAACAAGACAAGTGGAGCAAATGGTGAGGGCGTTTCGTCTCAATTTGACGGTGCTCAGCTGGGTGGGGCTGTTGGTCGGCATGTTTCTGATCTACAACACCATGGCCTTTGCGGTCGCGCAGCGGCGGCGAGAGATCGGAATCTATCGAGCCATTGGGATGACACAGTTGCGTGTGGCGGGTCTCTTTCTGGCTGAAGCCGGCTTGTTTGGATTGCTCGGTGGAGTGGTTGGGAGCGGAGCGGGCATGCTGTTGGCTCAGAAACTGATCGCGCTCCTCAGTCGAACGATTTCGGATCTCTATGTTCCGGTTGGGATCGGAGCGGGTGATCTTTTCGGAACGAGCCAATTTTGGGAAATCTCGTTCGAAGGCATTCTGATTGGGTGTTGCGTCTCCATGATCGGAGCGATTGGGCCGAGCCTGGATGCAAGCCGGACGGCAACCGTGCGGGCATTGGCTCCCGGTGATTACGAAGCCAGCCAACAGTTGCGGGTGGGTGTGCTGGGCGTGATCGGACTGGGGCTTCTCACGATGACGGGACTCTTGAGTCTGGCGGGACCCGTGAGTGGAGTTCCCGTTCTGGGGTATCTCGCCACACTCTGTTTACTGGCGGGACTGGCCTGTCTTGCGCCGCTCTGTGTCACTGGATGGCGGCAGCACCATCGGTGGGAGACTCGCAGATCTGTGGTGCAGGGAGTAATCAGGGCAATTGCGATTGATCACGCGTCACGCAATCCCGGGCGCAATGGGGTAACGGTTTCCGCCTTGATGGTCGGGCTCGCGATTATGATCGGTGTGCTGGTCATGGTCAGAAGTTTCCGGCATACGGTGGAATTGTGGGTCACCGATACTGTGATCGCAGATCTGGTGGTGGCGCCGTCGATGTGGCTGCGCGGGACGGAGGCGGGAAGTATCGGACGCAGCCTTCCGCCGTCCTGGCTGGCGATTCTTTCCGCCTGCTTGTTTCCGAAGTGTTGGCCAATCGACTTGGGGTTCACGAGGGAGCGTCGCTTGAGATCATGACACCGGAAGGCGCCAAGCGGTTTCCCGTCGTCGCCGTGTTTTACGACTATTCGACCGATGGAGGGAAACTCCTCATGGATCGGCGGCTGTATCAATCGCTGTGGCATGACGAGCTGGTCACGGTCTTTCCCGTGTATCTATCGGCCGGAGCGGATGTCGATCAAGTGAGACAACGGATCGCAGCGAAGTTGAGCGAGGCGAACGGCGGTGGGCTCCCACCGCTGGTGATTAGCAATACCGAACTGCGAAAGGAAATCCTTGAGATCTTCGACCGGACGTTCCTGCTCACCTACGTGCTCGAAGCCATTGCCGTCATCATTGCCATGCTCGGCATCGTGAATACGCTAGTGACCTCTGTGCTGGAACGGCGAAGGGAATTTGCCACACTGCGGGCGATTGGCGGCAGCGCGGGCCAGATTAGGCAGCTAGTGTTGTGGGAAGCCGCCTATCTCGGCATTGTCGGCATCGCGCTGGGGCTCGTCGGTGGTGGGC
>JACPZN010000167.1 GCA_016195505.1 Nitrospirota bacterium
AGTGGAGTTACGCTGCACCCTGGGATTTTCTTCCGGGGAGGTGGAAGGCGACGCCACGATTACGAACATCTCGACGGCCGGCTGCCGGGCAGAATCTACGATTAATATGGCGGAAGGGCTCGACGTTCAGGTCGCCCTTCAGCTTCCCGATCAGTCATCCCCGGTGAAGGTCGAGCGGGCATCGGTGCGTTGGGTCTCAGGCCATGCCTTTGGCCTGAGCTTCGTGTTGTTCTTTCCATCCGAGCGAGCCCGCCTGCGCACGTTCATCGAAAAAATCAAATAGCATTTCCCCTCCGCACTCCTCTTATTCGAGAATCGTCACCGTCATCTCAACCCGTTCATTCGGCAGGTCGCGATCATTTCTTGGCAGGCTTACGATCTTGTCTGCGACACCAATGCCTTTCGTCACCTCGCCAAACACCGTGTATTTCCCATCGAGGAAATGGGACGCCTCAACGACGACAAAAAACTGTGACCCCGCCGTATCCGGCTCGTTCGCTCGTGCCATTGACACAATGCCGCGCTTGTGAGGAATGTCGCTGAACTCCGCCTTCAATAAGACCGGATTGCCATTCTCATCCTTCGGCCCACCCTGTCCATACAGCTCCTTGTGGAGCGAGTTCTTCGTATTGGGATCGCCACCCTGGATCATAAAACCTGGAATCACTCGGTGGAAAATCGTCCCGTTGTAAAATCCGGACTTGGCCAGCTGGATGAAGTTCCTCACATGATTCGGAGCCACATCCGGATACAACTTGATATGGATGTCCCCGAACTTCGTCTTGATAACGGCCCGTGGACCAGGACTTGGCGGAGGAGTAATGGGATTCATATCGGCCTTCCCACCACAACCAGCAAGAAGACCGACCACCAACAGCGCTCCGCACAGTATGGTGATGTTCATGACAACAGCGTCACGTCTCATAGCCAGCCACACCTGCATCGGTTACTCGACCACCACGACGGTCATCTCTGCCCGATCGGTTGGAAGGTCGTGGCTGTTCCTTGGTAAGCTGACAATCTTGTCTGCCACTTCCATCCCCTTCACCACTTCACCGAAGACCGTATATTGCCCATCCAGAAAATTCGAATCCTTGACGACAATAAAGAATTGCGAACCGGCACTATTGGGATCGCTCGTACGTGCCATCGAGAGAATTCCTCGTCTGTGAGGGATGTCGTTGAACTCCGCCTTGAGTCGCTGACTCGGCCCCCCTTGGCCGTAGGTCTCCGGCTTATTCAGGTCTTTGGTGTTGGGATCGCCGCCTTGGATCATAAAACCTGGGATGACTCGATGAAAAATTGTGCCGTTATAAAACCCGGATTTCGCCAATGTCATGAAGTTCTCCACATGCTTGGGCGCCTTCTCCGGGAAGAACACGATGTCCATGTCACCAAACTTTGTTTTGATCGTAGCTTTGGGACCTTTCGTCACTTCTGTTTTCCCAACCGGAGCCTTGTCAGCGGCGAAGAGGGTACCCATCCCCAGCAATAGACTCCCACCGAGCACACACGTCGCTGCCACCAGTCTCACGAAGATTCGTCGCTCCATCATCTGCCTCCCTGGAATAATAACTGATCTCATGGCGCGGTCATCCTACCATGGGTGACCGGATCAAACCCCTAATTGTTGGAGGGCCTGTTTCGCCGCCTGTTGTTCTGCTTCTTTCTTGCTTCTGCCGGATCCCACACCGACGACTTCTCCCTGAATCGACAGTTCCACCTCAAATGATTTCTGGTGGTCGGGCCCCGTTTCCCGAACGGTCGCATAGCGGGGCAATGTGTCATGCCGCTTTTGACACCACTCCTGAAACTGCGTCTTGTAGTCACCCGCTCCCGGCTGTTCCTGTTGCGCGACAATATGCGTGAGTTCCTCTGCGAAGATGTGGCGTGTCACCGTACGGCTTGCGTCAAATCCACCGTCAAGATGAACCGCTGCCAACACCGCCTCCAGCGCATCGGCCAACAATGAGTCTTTTTCACGTCCCTTCGACCGGTCCTCTCCGCGCCCGAGTTTGAGATACTCGCCCAGTCCAAGCCTACGGGCAACCTGCGCCAATGATGACTCACTCACTAACTGTGCTTTCAACTTCGAGAGAGCTCCCTCTGAAGACTGCAGCAACGTGGAAGCCAGATACTCGCTCATCACGAGCGACAGCACGGCATCGCCGAGAAACTCAAGCCGCTCGTTATGTTGAAGCGACACCGATTTCTGTTCGTTGACGAGAGAGGAGTGCGTCAAGGCTTCTTCGAGCAAACCAAGAACCTTGAATCGATAGCCCAACAAGGACTGGAGTGGGTCAGCGGAGGAGGCCGAAGTCATAGCGGCGAGTATATCCCTCGCACAGGCCAGTTAGCAGGATGCTGAAAAAGTCTGCCAGCAGCGTTCTCGCATCGTTCAGATCCTCAACGGGGACCCGGCCGCCTCACTAACTCGGCGGCGCGCACAGACGTGGTGCTCCTGATTCGTCGCACCGTGCGCCCCAGAGGGTACGTCTCGGGTCTTCACTCGCTGCGGCCTTGCTGAACAGCCTTTTTGAGCATCCTGAAGATATTTTTTCTAACGGTGTATGGTCTATAAACTGGGATTTTCCGGAGCCTCTAGGAATCTGGCTTCCTGAAGAGCAGACAGGCATTGACCCCGCCGAACCCAAAAGAATTCGACAGTGCAACCGTCACTGCAACAGGCCTGGCCCTGTGCGGAATGTAGTCCAGATCGCACGCAGGATCCGGATGATCCAGATTGATTGTGGGAGGTAGTATCCCGTGGTGAAGCGCCAGAACGCTAAACACTGCCTCAATCCCACCGGCCGCCCCAAGTAAGTGGCCGGTCATCGACTTGGTCGAACTGACCGGAATGCGGGAGGCTCGCTCACCGAATACCTGCTTGATGGCCTTGGTCTCAATGGCATCTGCCATCGTCGACGTTCCATGCGCATTGATGTACCCAACCTGGTCCTTACCGATACCTGCATCCTTGAGAGCCAATTCCATACACCGGACCGCACCTTCACCATCTTCTGACGGGGCGGTGATATGGTAGGCGTCGCTGTTCATGCCGTAACCGATGAGTTCGGCATAGATCCGAACCCCTCGTCGACGTGCATGTTCCAGTTCCTCCAGGACCACGACTCCGGCGCCTTCGCCAAGTACGAACCCATCGCGCTCCCTGTCGAACGGTCGGCTTGCTTTCGTCGGATTATCGTTACGAAACGACAAGGCTTTCGACGCCGCAAACCCTGCAACCCCCAACGGCGTAACGGCGGCTTCCGCCCCACCCGCGATCATGACATCGGCATCACCGGATTGAATCAGTCGAAACGCGTCGCCGATACAGTGATTGCCCGTCGCACAGGCGGTCACCGCACAGGAGTTCGGCCCCTTGGCTCCCAATCTGATCGCGACCTGCCCGGAGGCCAGGTTGATGATGGTCATCGGAATAAAAAATGGCGACACACGCCCCGGGCCCTTTTCCTGCAGAATCTTATGGTAGTGCTCGATGGATCCAAGCCCCCCGATGCCCGACCCGATATACACACCGACTTTCGTCGCCTCTGCCGGTGCGACGCTGAACCCTGCATCATCCACAGCCATCTGGGCAGCACCCACGGCATAATGGATGAACGTATCCATCTTTTTGATTTCTTTTTTCTCGATAAAGTCGGCAGGGTCGAAGTCGCGGACTTCGCCGGCGATCTGCACCGGCAGGTTGGCGGGATCGAACCGCGTGATGCGGTGGATGCCGGAGGTGCCCGCGCAGATCGCCGGCCAGGTCTTCTCAAG
>JACPZN010000169.1 GCA_016195505.1 Nitrospirota bacterium
AACGAGCTGCCGGTCAATGTACAGGAGCGTCGTGCCGTCCGGTTCTGCACGGACCACATGGGATTCCCAAATTTTTTCGAATAGCGTAGAGCCTGCCATGACGACACTCCTCGTTGTGTAGCATTCACGACGTCTTGAGGAGCCACATTATACATAGGCGTTTCGCTGCATGCCAGGACGGGATTGCCGAATGGAGAGAGGCTTTAGATTTCCCATCGCCTTGCCGATAGGGACGATAATGGACGAACCGATTTATCCCCCGCTGGACCATCAAGCGGGACACACGATCGCTCGGCTGCATGTTTTGCCACTCGATCATCGTCTGCGTGGCAACCGAAACCCGCCAGATGGCCTTTTGCAGCTGCTGCCTCGTCGAATACCGGCTTCTTCCTCGCCCTAACATTTGCAAGGTGAACTCCGGCAAACAGTAACGATCAACCTTGCAACCATCTGGGGGATGTGGTACCAGGACGCCGCCTAGGATGGAAGCTCCCTTGTTCTGAAAATGGGAGTAGGGAAGGCTTGTGGTTGATCACATCTGGGCCCATCCCTCGGTCATCACGTGGTCGCAACGGCTTCTCGACAGTTTCTATTATTGGACTGGCAGGGAGCTGTTGGCTCGCGATGGAAGCGATTCTGAACAGGCCCGACAACTATTCGTCGCGAACTTTGTGGTGGTTTCACACGGCTTGGAGGCGGACCCAATCTTGAATTATGGCAATCAGGCAGCGCTGGATCTCTGGGAGACGACATGGGAACAACTGATCCACACACCTTCGCGTCAGACAGCTGAGCCAGTGGACCGAGAGGAGCGGACTCTCATGTTGGCGCTGGCTGAGCAGCAGGGATACTTCACCGGATATCGGGGAGTCAGGGTTTCAGCGACGGGTCAGCGATTTCTTGTAGAGGGCGCGACTGTATGGAATGTGCTCGATCATCGAGGAGACCTTGCCAATCGGTACTTCAACGACGGGTCCTGTTTGCACCGCGCGGAAGTCTCCATTGCCCATTCCGGCGACATCCCATCCTACATACGTACTGCAGCAACGCTTATCGGACTTGTAGGCCAGCAGTTTCCCGCGCAGGCGGCCCCAGAAGAAGTTATCGAGGTCGGCATAGGATCCGATCGCGTGGAGGCTGCCTTTCTCATGCCAGTACATCGCTTCGACTTGGGCGAACGCTCCGACCTGATGGTCGATCGAGGCACTTGAGTTCAGCCGCTCTTGCTCGATTCGGCGCAGTTGCGGGCCAGCCAACGCTAAGAAGGTCCACCTGCCGAAGGTCTGGGAGATGCCGAGGGACGGAACGACGAACTGCACATTGGCATCCAGAAGTTGCCCGTTGCTTTTGAAACTGTACCCGAGCCCGGCCGTCATCGCTTGGACGAAGAGGTTCGTTCCTCCGGACATCTGTAAGACCGGCATCCGTACGCCCAAATAACCAAAATACTGACTCCTGTTGTCGATTTGAAATCCAGTGAAGACATCTCCTGCCCTGGTAGGAGGAGGAAAGATCGTTAGGATAAGTGTTGCCAGTAGGAATAATGTAAATCGCGCCATCGTTCTTCCCCTTCTTGAATATGTTCCACGCGAAACCGGACCAAAGTATCTAGCCCCCAATGGGCGATGCCGATCGGCATCGCCTTCAGCTTGACGAATTTAATCTGGAGCAGGCCGCCCCACAGGCGATCGGGAGAGAAGTCGGAGAACAAGACAGAAAATCCTGTATATGAAAGGTCCTGTGTTAAACCCCTTCGGTTCGAGTCTTCATTGAGGATGGTGCAGGTGGTGTGAATAGGAAGTCGGGGAATACGCCTCCGGTCCTGGAACGGAAGCGGAGGGTAGCCCGCCAGGGTGCGTATCCAGCCCAATAGGCCTTTGGGTCCCGGATAGTGAATGGGAGCGGTTTCCATCTGGAATGGAGAGGCCGGTGCGCATTTTTCAACAAGCGCGTGGGTCGTCTCGACCGGCAGATCGGCGAGTTGAATTGCGACGAGGACCTCTCCAACGCCGATGTGTTGCTGTCGAATGACACGACCAGTCATCTTCACCAGTGATCCATCCGGCTTGGTTAAGATGACGGTCGTGGAGTCCAAGCGAGCAAAGAGTGGGGCAGGGAGAATGACTCCCAATCCCCCCTCGTTGAGATCAATCGTTCTGCCCTCAAGGGACAAACCGTCCACCACCACTTCGCAGAGGAATTCACGAGTCACCCGAGTCAGCCGCCGAAATGGTTGCGTTCCAATCGACGTGTGACGATACTGTCGCATGCGTCCGGTCATGACCGTCTCCACCGGTGGTCGTGCAGCTCGCGCCACCGTTGTTCGCCCTGCTCGATGCTCTCCACCCTGAACCGAACACAGGTCTTGCGGAGCCGGCGAACGACCGACACGGGACTGACTTTGAGGGTAACGTGCGGCAGTTCCAGGAGACTACCGACCATCGACCCTTTCGGGGTCGATGGGAAAAGCGCGCTCACACCCGTAAAAGATATGTCTTCCAGTTTCCCGGACAATAGCAATGTCGAGGTCTTTAACCGGCAGGGGGTGCCACTGAGGACACGCAACATCCGGCGCCGTTCCCACGTGAACGATCTCCAGGGGACGGTGAGGGCATGGAACAGCGATCGTATGCTGCTCGCGATACCGGGTTTGAACTGATAGCCCTCTTCCCAGGGTGCAGGATCGCCGAAAGTAACGGTGTCTTGAGCCGTAAAAACCGGTCGATCCAACGACAATGCAGCGCCTTGCTCGTTCACGTTGAGAATGCGCGCGGCGAATGATGTTCCGTCCACGAACAACTCACTTGCGAAATCGCGATTGAGTCGAAAGGCCTGTCGGCCTTGCGTTTGCTCGCTGGCGACGAATATGGCGATCGTCAAAAACAACAGATTGACGCTTCCCCAAAAGACGCTGACTGGAAGACCGGGGGCCGAACGTCAATAGATGCGGCCAAGCCAATGCGAGTTCTGTTGAGGTATTTTTCTTGACCCGCTGTCCTTTCGGCGTCACTTCGAAGGCACGTTCCTTGCGCGGCGCCGCCAACGCTTTGAGCGCCTCAAAGCTCAGAGCGAAACACATGGCGATTTCGTAGACATCGGACCAAAAGGGATTGCGCGAACCGCGGCTGACGGGAAGCATCACCAAAGCCGAAGCAATGTAAAAAGAAGAGAAATACAGCGAGAGTTGCACGACATCCGCTTGAAGCGGTGGCGTATTGAACAGAAGACTGGCAAGGGGCGCGACGAGACAGATCAACCGCGGCAGACCGAAGAAGAAGTAGAAGATCGATCCGAAATAGTCGATCCGTTGCCTGAGTGTGAGCCCTCGTTTCGTGAGCGGATTGTCCCGGAGGAGAACCTGAATGCAGCCCATGGCCCAGCGTTTCCGCTGCTTCAGATAGCCCTCGAAGGTTTCCGGCATAAGCCCCGCGGAAAGGACACGATTGAGGTAGCAGGACTTATACCCCTTCGCATGCAGGTTCATGCTGGTGTGGATGTCTTCAGTGATGGTCTGTGTCTGGAATCCGCCGATGTCCTGCAGGGGTGTACGGCGGAAGAGCCCCCCACTGCCAGCGAAGAAGGCGCTGTTGTGCGCATCGCGGCCTGCTTGCAACGCGCGGAAAAACAGTGCCTGTTCGTTCTTGACGAGATCACCGACACGCAGGTTCCGTTGAAAGATGTCCGGATTATAGAAGTGGTGGGGAGTCTGGACGATTGCGACCTTGGCGTCATCGAAGAAGCCGACGGTCTCTTTTAGAAACGTACGGGCTGGGACGTGGTCCACATCGAACACAGCCACGAGGTCGCCGTCGGTCAGTCGGAGCGCATGGTTCAAATTTCCCGCCTTGGCGTGGCGCGGGCGATCCGGACGCCGGATGTACCCGCAGCCGAGCGTAGCCGCCAGTGCTTTTGCTTCAGAGCGATGACCGTCGTCAAGAACGTACACTTTGAATCGTTCTTTGGGATATTCCTGAGACAGACACCCCACCAACGTTTGATGCAAGAGAGACAGGGGTTCATCGACGACCGTAACCAAGATGTCGACGGTCGGGTATGTTGTGATCGGCGCTGGTTGGCGATCGGTTGGTGACCAGGATTGATAGGTAAAGAAGCAGAATTGGCAGAGTCCGTAGAGTTCTGCGAGATAGACGATCCATCCCACAATCGTGCTGCCGAGGTCATCGGTTGGCAGTGTGTAGAGCAGTCGCCAAACCATGTAGCGCGCATACAGGAAGAGGCACAGGCTAAGGACCCAGCGTCGTCCTCGGTCTTTCCTCAGGAGGAGGCTAATGGCAAAGAGTGCCAGACCTGAAATTCCAGCTGCAATGGGAGTGCTGAAGAAGACGTCAATCGGCGTCATCGAAGGTTCTAGCAAGAAAACAAAGACTGCCCTTCTCTCAGTGGATACCACCCTATTACGAGATCACCACCCAGCCTATCCCTACGGACGGGGATCGGCCTTTCGAGGGGGAGGTGTATGAACCATTTGATGAAGTTGGGGATTTAGTTTGGCATGCAGAACGGAACGTTTCGTCGAAAGTGGGGGGAAGTTAGGTCCAGAGTTCGATGGGGCCGTGGTTCGCAATTCCACGCAGCAAGTCGTGTGTGGTGAGAATGCCGACTAGACGGCGGTCGATGTCCAGGATGGGGATCGCATGGATCTGCTCATTCAGCATGACCCGCGCGATTTCTCGAACGTCCGTTGTGGGCGTGGCTGAGATGATCCGAGCGGTCATGATTTCCGCCAATCTACGCTGGGCGGCGTGTCTGGTATTCGTCATGGTGATGAGCTCGGGCACATGATGGAGTAGATCACGATCGGATACCATCCCGACGAGCGTGCTGTGCACGGAAGTCACCGGAATGTGGCGAAAGCTCTTGCTCGTCATCATCGTCCTGGCTTCGGTCAACGTGCTGTCGGAGGGAAGAGAGAGGACCGGTGTCGTCATCAGATCGCGGGCCGGTCTCGCCGGCTTTGGATGTTGCTCTTGACTGGTCTGTTGTTGGTATGCGGTTTGCGCGGCCAAGACTGAGCGATCCGAGGAAGCCGGGCGCTGACCAGGTTCGCCCTGAGTTTCAACGGATTCAACACGAGGGTGCCGCGGGGCCACCGGTTTGACCGGATAGGTTTCCACGATACCGTTGACCGAAAGGACAATGGGCATGCTGCGCTTCCTCAACAGTGGCATCGGAAGCTTGGGGAAATACTTAAGCTGGAACAGGCAGGAATCGGCGCCCCGAGTCGTCGAGCACGTAGGAATCAGCCGTTCGGAGGGGTGGAATCTTCCGGTATCAATTCAAACCGTGGAT